>NCBI01000001.1:300000-443421 GCA_002255365.1 Chromatiales bacterium 21-64-14 | reverse complement strand
GATCGGGCCGATTGCGATGGAGGAAGGGGTGCGGTTTGCGATCCGCGAGGGCGGCCGCACGGTGGGCGCCGGGGTCGTGGCCAAGGTGATCGAGTGAACTACCCGATCCGTGCACGGCGGCGTTTTAACCCAGCATCCAAGGCTTTATGACGATGGCGACAAACCAGAGAATCAGGATCCGGCTGAAATCTTTCGATCATAGGCTGATCGATCAGTCGACGCGCGAAATCGTGGAAACGGCACGCCGAACGGGAGCACAGGTTCGGGGGCCTATCCCGCTTCCGACCAAGAAGGAGCGTTGGACCTTGCTGACCTCGCCGCATAAGGACAAGGATGCGCGGGATCAATACGAGATCCGTACCCACAAACGGCTGCTCGACATCGTAGGGCCGACCGACAAGACGGTTGATGCCTTGATGAAGCTCGATCTTGCGGCCGGCGTGGACGTGCAGATCAAACTGAACTAGAGAAGATGCGCGTGGGCGCGAGTTACACGCTCCCTGCGCGGCAACTGGACTACGAGGTTCGAGATGACAATCGGTCTGATAGGTCGGAAGGCTGGAATGACCCGCGTCTTTACGGACGAGGGGGTTTCCGTGCCTGTGACCGTCATCCAAGTGGAGCCTAATCGGGTTACGCAGATCAAGACGCCGGAGGTCGATGGCTACCGCGCGGTGCAGGTGACTACGGGGACACGGCGACCGTCCCGGGTTACCAAGCCCATCGCCGGTCACTTGGCCAAGGCGGGAGTAGAGGCGGGCCGCGGGTTTTGGGAGTTCCGGCTTGAGGAAGGCGAGGGCCAGGAGTTGGCGGCCGGCACGGAGTTAAAGGTCGACGTATTCCAGGCGGGTCAACGGGTGGATGTGGTTGGAACGTCCATCGGCAAGGGCTTTGCCGGCACGGTAAAACGCCACCATTTCGCCATGAAGGACGCCACCCATGGCAACTCCCTGTCGCACCGTACTCCCGGTTCCATCGGGCAGCGTCAGACGCCGGGGCGCGTCTTCAAGGGTAAGCGCATGTCCGGGCATCTGGGCAACGTGCGCCGCTCCATGCAGAACCTTGAAGTCGTCCGTGTGGATGCCGAGCGCAATCTTCTGTTGGTCAAGGGCGCCGTTCCCGGTGCACGGGGCGGCGACCTGATGGTTTGCCCGGCGGTGAAACAGCGTGGGAAGGAGAAAGGGTGATGAATCTTGCCGTCCACGATTCCGCCAAGGGTGCCAAGCTGGAGGTATCCGAGAGCGCGTTTGGCAGCCCGTTCAACGAGCCGTTGATACACCAAGTCGTGGTGGCTTATCTCGCGGGCGCCCGGTCAGGGACAGCCGCGCAAAAGAACCGATCCGACGTCAGCGGTGGCGGCGCGAAGCCTTGGCGGCAGAAGGGCACCGGGCGCGCCCGGGCTGGTACCACACGCAGCCCACTATGGCGCGGTGGTGGCGCCACCTTCGCGGCCAGACCGCGCGACTATGGCCAAAAGGTCAACCGCAAGATGTACCGGACGGCCATGCGTTCCATCCTTTCGGAACTGGTGCGTCAGGAGCGGCTGGTAGTAGTGGAGGATCTCGGCATAACGCAACCCAAAACGCGGGACCTGCGGGCGCGTTTGCAGACTCTGGGACTTGTCGGCAGCATCCTGGTAGTGGCCGAAGAGGTGGATGGGAACATCTACCTAGCGGCCCGCAATCTGCCCCATGTGGAGGTTATCGACGTCGCTGGCGTTGATCCGGCAAGCTTGGTGGGCTTCGATCATGTGCTGACCACCGTGGCCGCGGTACGCCGTCTGGAGGAGTGGCTGGCATGAGTGCGGAACGTTTGATGAAGGTGCTGCTCGCCCCAGTGGTCTCAGAAAAGGCCAGCCGGCTCTCGGATCGCCACCGCCAGTTTGTGTTCCAGGTGGTTACCGACGCAACCAAGCCTGAGGTCAAACAGGCCGTTGAACTGATGTTCCAGGTGAAGGTGAGTGGCGTGCAGATCGCTAACGTCCAGGGTAAGGCCAAGCGGTCCGGTCAGCGCACGGGGCGGCGTTCCAACTGGAAGAAGGCGTACGTGACGCTGGAACCCGGCCATGACATTGATTTCATGGAAGCCCGGTAAACGGCGTGACGGATACGGAGTAAGGGGATCGAGATGGCAGTCGTCAAGGTAAAACCAACCTCGCCGGGTCGCCGCTTTGTGGTCAAAGTGGTGGGGGTCGAGCTGTGGAGGGGTGAACCCCACGCGCCGCTGGTTGGCAAGAAGCTACGCACTGGCGGGCGCAATAATCAAGGCCGTATCACCACGCGTCATCAGGGTGGGGGGCACAAGCAGCGCTACCGGATCGTCGATTTTAAGCGGGACAAGGATGGTATTCCCGCTCGGGTTGAGCGCATCGAATACGATCCCAACCGGAGCGCGCATATCGCGCTGGTACTGTATCGGGATGGAGAGCGACGTTATATCATTGCTGCGAAGGGAATGACCCCTGGAATGGAGGTCGTCTCCGGGCCCGATGCGCCGATCAAGACCGCGAACAGCCTGCCCTTGAGAAATATCCCGCTCGGTACCCAGGTCCATTGCATCGAGCTCAAGCCCGGCAAGGGCGCGCAGATCGCGCGTAGCGCGGGGACTTCGGTTCAGCTCATGGCACGTGAAGGTGGGCACTGTACGCTGCGTTTGCGGTCCGGTGAGATGCGGAAAGTCATGGTTGAGTGTCGTGCCACCATTGGTGAAGTGAGCAATGGCGAACACAATCTGCGCTCCCTCGGCAAGGCTGGAGCAAAGCGCTGGCGTGGTATCCGGCCTACGGTGCGCGGTGTCGCCATGAATCCGGTGGACCATCCGCACGGCGGTGGCGAGGGCCGGACTTCCGGCGGCCGCCATCCGGTCTCGCCATGGGGCATGCCCACCAAGGGTTACAAGACCCGGTACAACAAGCGGACAGACAATATGATTGTCCGCAGGCGCAAATAGTAACCATCAAGGTTAGAGGAATAGATCCGTGCCCCGTTCGGTAAAGAAGGGACCCTTTGTGGACCTCCACCTTGTGAAGAAGGTGGATGAAGCCCGTGCCACGAGCAGCAAGAGACCGATCAAGACCTGGTCGAGGCGCTCGATGATTTTGCCCGACATGGTTGGGTTGACGATCGCTGTTCACAATGGTCGGCAGCATGTGCCGATCCTGGTCAACGAGAACATGGTGGGCCATAAGCTGGGCGAGTTCGCGGTGACCCGGACGTTCAAGGGGCATACGGGAAACCGTAAGGCCAAGTAGCGGGATACAATGATGCGAGTAGAAGCGAAACTGCGTTACGTGCGGATTTCCGCGCAAAAGTGCCGCTTGGTGGCGGATCAGATCCGTGGCCTTCCGGTGGACCGTGCCTTGAATACCTTGGGCTTCAGTCCCAAAAAGGCAGCACGTCTGGTACGGAAGGTCCTGGAATCGGCGATCGCCAACGCGGAGCACAATGAAGGCGCGGACGTCGACGAACTGAAGGTGGCCGCGATCTGGGTGGATGAAGGTCCCACCCAGAACCGCTGGCAAGCACGTGCCAAAGGGCGTGCCACGGGAATCGAGAAACGGACCAGTCATATTACCGTGACAGTGGGCGACAGCTGATCCGCATGACTAGCGGGCGCGTTTTGGGCGCCCATCGACAAAGGTAGAGCAGGCGAAATGGGCCAGAAAGTACATCCAACCGGGTTCCGGCTCGGGATCGTGAAGGACTGGACGTCCAGATGGTATTCGGACACAAAGCATTTTGCCGAGTTTCTGAATACCGACCTTAAGGTACGCGGCTTCCTCAAGAAGAAGCTGGCGCACGCATCCGTCGGCCGGATCCAGATCGATCGCCCAGCGCGTAACGCGTTCATCACTATCCACACCGCGCGACCCGGTATTGTGATCGGGAAGAAGGGGGAGGATATAGAAGCGCTGCGTAAAGAGTTGGCGACGATGATGGGTATACCCGTCAACGTGAACGTCGAGGAGATTCGCAAGCCCGAGCTGGATGCCCAACTCGTTGCCGAAAGTGTCGCCCAGCAGTTGGAGCGCCGCATCATGTTCCGGCGTGCCATGCGGCGCGCGGTGACCAACACGATGCGTCTTGGTGCGGAGGGTATCCGGATCAACGTGGCGGGCCGACTTAACGGTGCTGAAATCGCCCGCCGTGAGTGGTATCGAGAAGGCCGTGTGCCGCTCCATACCTTGCGGGCGGATATCGACTACGGGTTAGCGGAAGCACACACCACCTACGGTGTTATCGGTGTCAAGGTGTGGATATTCAAGGGCGAGATCCTCGAGTACGGCAAACAGGGCGATGAAGCGGCAACCGAAAAGGCTACCGCGAGCTGAATTGAAACTGGAGTACGGGCGAGATGCTGCAACCCAAGCGTACGAAGTTCCGTAAGCAAAGCAAAGGCCGTAATCGCGGGGTTGCGACCACCGGGAATAAGGTCAGCTTTGGCGAGTACGGCCTCAAGGCGGTGAGCCGTGGTCGGCTTACGGCCCGTCAGATCGAGGCGGCTCGCCGGGCCATTACGCGTCATGTAAAACGCGGTGGCAAGGTATGGATCCGCGTATTCCCGGACCTGCCGGTGAGCCGTAAGCCTCTGGAGGTGCGAATGGGCAACGGAAAGGGTAATGTCGAATATTGGGTGGCCAGGATACAGCCGGGTCGGCTGCTCTATGAGATGGAAGGCGTCACCGAGGACGAGGCCCGTGAGGCGTTTCGCCTTGCCGCCGCCAAGCTGCCGGTTCAGACAGCGTTTGTGATTCGTACGGTGCTGTGATGGAAGCGAACGATCTGCGTACCAAGGGCAGGAAAGAGCTCAGAGACGAGTTGCTAGGGTTGCTGCGTGAGCAGTTCAACCTACGCATGCAAAAGGCCACGGGGCAGCTGTCGAAAAACGACAGACTGCGCAAGGTGCGGCGTGACATCGCGCGCATCCACACCGTGCTGAATGAACATCCGATGGTGGGTGACCAAGCATGAGCGAGGAAGTAAAGTCCACAGGTGCGGTCACCGGTCGGGTGAAGAGCAGCAAAATGAATAAGACCGTTACCGTGGTGGTTGACCGGATGGTCCCGCATCCTGTTTATGGAAAGTACGTACGACTCTCCACCAAGCTCCATGCGCACGACGAGAACAACGAATGTCATGAGGGTGACGTGGTGATGATCGAACAGTGCCGTCCACTGTCGAAGACCAAGGCGTGGCGGCTGGTGAAGGTCCTGCGCCGGGCGCAGTAGTGGCCTAGAGCCCGGCCCACGCGCAACTTTTGCGCGTGGGCCGGACGCAATAATCGCGAGTTGGTGCACGATCATGATTCAGATGCAGACGATATTGAATGTGGCGGACAACAGTGGCGCCCGCCAGGTTATGTGCATCAAGGTCCTTGGCGGATCCAAGCGTCGCTATGCGCGGATCGGCGACATTATCAAGGTCAGCGTGAAGGACGCTATCCCCCGTGGGAAGGTCAAGAAAGGAGAGGTGTACAGCGCGGTGGTCGTGCGCACCCGCAAGGGTGTGCGCCGGGCCGATGGTTCCCTGATCCGGTTCGATACCAACGCGGCCGTGCTCCTGACAAACCAGCTCCAGCCTATCGGGACCCGCATATTCGGGCCCGTAACCCGGGAGCTGCGCACGGAGCGGTTCATGAAAATTATTTCGCTTGCACCGGAAGTGCTGTAGATCTGGAGAACGGGCTATGCGCAAAATCAAGAAGGGCGATGAAGTCATTGTGACCGCGGGTAAGAGCCGTGGTCACCGCGGGACCGTGCTTCGGGTTCTTCCGGAAGGGCAGGTCGTAGTGGAAAACGCCAACATCATAAAGAAGCACCAGAAGCCTAATCCGCAAAGCGGCACGAACGGCGGGATCATTGAGCGGGAGGCACCCCTCAATATCTCAAATGTAATGCTCTTTAATCCGGTGACCAAAAAGGGTGATCGGGTCGGCATACGAGCCCTGGAAGACGGGCGCAAGGTGCGTTATTTCAAGTCCAACAACGAAGTTGTGGACCTGTAAGGGTCGGTGGGCGGCATGAGCAGACTGCAGGATTACTACCGCAATACCGTCGTTCCGCAACTTACGGAACGTTTCGGCTTCACGAATGCCATGGAGGTCCCACGGATCACCAAGGTAACGTTGAACATGGGTGTCGGCGAAGCGGTGGGCGATCGCAAGCTGGTTGAGAACGCGAGTGCGGATCTTGCCCTGATCTCCGGTCAGAAGCCGATCGTGACGCGGGCACGTAAATCCATCGCCGGATTTAAGCTGCGTGAGGGTTGGCCGGTTGGCGTCAAGGTGACCCTGCGCCGGGACCGCATGTACGAGTTTCTCGATCGTTTGGTGAATGTCGCGATTCCGCGCATCCGGGATTTCCGCGGCTTCAGCGCAAAGGCCTTTGATGGCCGCGGGAACTACAGCCTGGGTATACGGGAGCAGATTATTTTCCCGGAAATTCAGTATGAAAAGATTGACGCCATGCGGGGCCTCGACATTACGGTGACGACGACTGCCCGTACCGATGAAGAGGGTCAGGCACTGCTAGCGGCGTTCCACTTTCCGTTCCGGAATTGAGAGTTAGAACCTATGGCTAAGACCTCAGTAGTAGGGCGTGATACGAAACGGAAGCGGATTGTGAAGCGCTATGCCCAGAAGCGCGCTACGCTTAAAGAGACCCTTCGCGATCCCGGCGTGAGCGAGGAGGAGAAACAAGTTGCGCGGATTAAGCTTCAACAGCTGCCGCGGGATGCAAGCCCGGTGCGCTTGCGTAACCGGTGCAGCTTGACCGGTCGGCCGCACGGTTACTACCGGAAATTCGGTCTCGGCAGGAACAAATTGCGGGAAGCCGCCATGCGTGGTGACATCCCAGGATTGGTGAAGTCGAGTTGGTGACGGTGACTAGTTTGCACCTAACCGTGCTGGACTTCCCCCATATATCAGGTACGCAACGATGACGATGACCGACCCGATTGCTGATATGTTGACCCGCATCCGGAATGGACAGTCCGCCGGAAAGAAGGAAGTGCGTATGCCGTTTTCCACGGTCAAAGCGGCGATCGCCGATGTGCTGAAGGACGAAGGGTATATCGCCGGTTATACGAGGCAGGAAGAGAACGGGAAACCCACGCTTACAGTGGTCCTCAAGTATTACATGGGCCGGCCGGTGATCGAGTCGATTGATCGAGTGAGTCGACCGGGACTGCGCATTTACAAGGGGAAGGGCGATCTTCCCAGGGTGCGCGCGGGACTTGGGATCGCCATTGTATCGACTCCGCAGGGGGTCATGAGCGACCGCGCTGCTCGTGCCGCTGGGCACGGGGGCGAGGTCTTGTGTGTAGTGGCTTGATGCAGAGATCCTTCGATGTCTAGAGTTGCCGATAAACCTGTTCCTGTGCCGTCCGGTGTCAACGTTTCGCTGGCGGGTCGATGCGTGTCCATCAAGGGCCCCAAGGGGCTCCTGGAGCTCGTGTTGCACGAAGCCGTCTCTATCAGCCACGAGGAAAACGAGTTGCGGCTGGCGGCGAAGAAGGGGTATGACAACTCCGATGCGTTGGCGGGGACCATGCGCGCCTTGGTCAGCAATATGGTGACCGGGGTCAGGCTTGGGTTCGAGAAAAAGCTGGCGTTGGAAGGGGTTGGGTACCGCGCTCAGGCGCAGGGCAAAATTTTAAACCTGACGCTTGGATTCTCCCATCCGGTAAATTTACCGATACCAGACGGCATCAGTATCGACACACCGAGCCAGACTGAGATTGTGATCAAGGGTATCGATAAGCAGAAGGTAGGCGCGGTGGCCGCGAAGATCCGTTCATTGCGTCCCCCAGAGCCTTACAAGGGGAAAGGTGTGCGGTATGTGGGCGAAGTGATCGTCCGCAAAGAAGGAAAGAAGAAGTAAGCCTGCGGCCGATGGCCGAGCCCAGTAATACTGGTTGGAGCGGTACGATGGTCGGAATGGTAGTGGCGGATAAGAAGGTCGGACGTCAACGTCGTGCGCGGCGCACGCGGGCGAAGCTTCGCGAGCTCGGTATGCATCGGTTGTGCGTGCATCGCACGCCGCGCCATATCTACGCGCAGGTGTTCACGCCGGATGGCTCAGAAGTGCTGGTTAGCGCTTCCACCTTGGAAAAGGCGGTCCGTGAGTCCTTGACATCTACTGGGAACGTGGCCGCGGCAAGCGCGGTGGGCAAAGCGATCGCAGAAAAGGCCAAGGCGGCCGGGATCACTCGGGTTGCCTTCGACCGCGCCGGATTTCGTTACCACGGCCGGGTAAAGGCCTTGGCGGATGCGGCACGTGAGGGTGGTCTCGAGTTCTAGCATTTACAGGACAGGATACGGGCGCCGGTAACGGCGGTTTATCGAGCTGGTTATCGAAGAGAAGGCGGGCTGTAATGGCAAATCGCGAAACGCACGGTGGCGACGATCTGCTCGAGAAGCTGATCGTGGTGAACCGCGTAGCCAAAGTCGTGAAGGGCGGCCGGCAGTTTGGTTTTTCCGCTCTGAGCGTGGTGGGCGACGGGAACGGCAAGGTTGGTTTCGGCCATGGTAAGGCTCGCGAGGTGCCGATGGCGATTCAGAAAGCAATGGAGGGCGCACGCAAGAACATGCGCAGTATTCCTTTGAACGGGAGTACGCTGCATTATCCGGTCAACGCCCGTCATGGAGCCGCCCGGGTGCATATGCAGCCCGCATCCGAGGGCACCGGCATCATTGCAGGCGGCGCGATGCGCGCAGTCCTGGAAGTCCTCGGGGTTCGAGACGTTCTGGCCAAGAGCTTCGGTTCACGCAATCCATTCAACGTGGTGCGTGCCACTATCCGCGGTTTGACGCAGACGTTTTCGCCGGAAGACATCGCTGCGAAGCGCGGCAAGACGATCGAGGAAATCCGGGGGTAGTCATGGCGGAGAAGCAGATCAGAGTCACGTTGTTGCGTAGCCTATACGGTCGCCTTCCGGGCCATCGGGAGTCCGCCCATGGCATTGGATTGCGGCGCAGGCACCAGAGCGTGACCATCAAGGACACCCCGGAGAACCGTGGGATGATTAATAAGGTGTCGTACCTCCTGAAGGTCGAGGAAGCCTGACCATGCGCCTAAACGACATCAAGCCCGCAGCGGGCAGCAAGACGCCCCGGAAGCGGGTCGGACGTGGCATCGGTTCGGGTCTGGGCAAAACCGCAGGGCTCGGACATAAGGGCCAGAAAGCGCGTGCCGGGGGTTTCCACAAGGTGGGGTTCGAGGGTGGCCAGATGCCGCTTCAACGCCGCTTGCCCAAGGTCGGCTTTACCTCGCGCACCGCTGCGCGGGTAGCCGAAGTTCGTTTGCATGAGCTCGCCAAGGTGGACGGCGATGTGGTGGACTTGGCAGCCTTGAAGGCCGCCAATGTGCTTGCGCGCACCGTACTCCGCGCCAAGGTGATCGCCAGCGGGGAACTCAGCAAGGCGCTGACGGTGCGGGGCCTGAGGGTGACGAAGGGAGCGCGCGCCGCAATCGAGGCAGCAGGCGGTCGGATCGAGGACTAGTGGCTACTTCCCGTACCAGCATCGGCGGTGCCCTTGGCGATATCACCCGTCTGACGGAGTTGCGTCAGCGCCTGCTGTTTGTTCTGGGCGCCTTGGTGGTATTCCGGATCGGATCTTTTATCCCGGTACCGGGGATAGACCCCGCGGCGCTGGCGCATCTGTTTGACCAGCAGAAGGGCACTATCCTGGACATGTTTAACATGTTTTCCGGTGGGGCCCTGAAGCGGCTGAGTATTCTTGCGCTGGGGGTTATGCCCTATATTTCGGCCTCCATTATTCTGCAGCTGATGACCTCGGTAGTCCCGGCGTTGGAGCAGTTGAAGAAAGAGGGCGAGGCGGGCCGGCGCAAGATTACCCAGTACACCCGCTACGGCACGGTGGGCCTGGCCGCATTTCAGGCGGTGGGTGCCGCAATCGCCTTGCAGAACCAGGGCGTGGTGGTGGCGCCCGGCCCCAGTTTCGTGATTACCGCGGCCACGACCCTGGTGGGGGGGACGGTGTTCCTCATGTGGCTCGGCGAGCAGATCACTGAGCGCGGGATCGGCAACGGAATATCCTTGATTATTTTCGCCGGTATCGTCGCCGGTCTTCCATCGGCGATCGGTGGGACTCTGGAGCTGGTGCGTACCGGCGAGATGAATGTTTTCGGCGTGCTGTTGTTGTTCGGTTTGGCGATAGTGGTAACCGGTTTTGTGATCTTCGTGGAGCGCGGGCAACGCCGTATCCCGGTCAACTATGCGCGGCGCCAACAGGGACGGAAGCTCTATGCCGCGCAGAGTAGTCATCTGCCATTAAAGTTGAACATGTCGGGCGTGATCCCGCCGATCTTTGCGTCAAGCCTGATTCTATTTCCAGCGACCCTGGGAAGTTGGTTTGGGCACGCGCAAGGCATGGCTTGGTTACAGAATTTCACGTCCTTGCTGAGTCCGGGGCAGCCGATTTATGTGGCACTCTATTCGCTGCTGATCGTGTTTTTCTGCTTTTTTTATACCGCCCTGGTGTTCAATTCCAAGGAGACGGCGGATAATCTGAAGAAATCCGGGGCTTTTATCCCGGGAATCCGACCCGGCGATCAGACTGCGCGTTACATCGATTCGGTGCTGACCCGTCTTACCCTGGCCGGCGCCATCTATATCACCGGCGTGTGCTTATTGCCGGAATTTCTGATCGTTTACTGGAACGTGCCGTTCTATTTCGGCGGGACGTCGCTGTTGATCATCGTGGTGGTGTTGATGGATTTCATGGCACAGCTTCAAGCGCACATGATGTCCCACCAATACGAAAGTCTGTTGAAGAAGTCGAACCTGAAGGGCCACGGCCGGGCCGGCGCGCTGCGCTGAGCCCCTGGATACCACGCCCCGCTGCGGATCAGGCGCCGGGACACGGGAGAGGAACATGAAAGTACGTGCGTCGGTAAAGAAATTGTGCCGCAACTGCAAGGTCATCCGCCGCCGCGGCGCGGTGCGGGTGATTTGCACCAATGCTCGACACAAGCAACGCCAGGGTTGAGGAAAGCACGGATTGATTTTGTGAGTCCCTAGGGATATCATAAACGGTTCGCAATCTTATTAGTCCATGATTTTGTAGGGAAATTAGCTTATGGCCCGTATTGCAGGTGTCAACATCCCGGTGCAGAAGCATACGGTGATCGCGCTCACGTCGATTTATGGTGTCGGGCGTGAACTCGCGCGCAGGATCTGCGCGGCCGCCGGTGTGCAGCCCGACCGGAAGGTCAAGGATCTCACCGAGGGTGAATTGGATGCCCTGCGTGCGGAGATCGGCAAGCAGCGTGTGGAAGGCGACTTGCGGCGGGAAGTTTCCATGAACATCAAACGTTTGATGGATCTTGGCTGCTACCGTGGGGTGCGGCATCGGCGTTCGCTGCCGCTTCGTGGCCAGCGCACGCGCACCAACGCCCGGACCCGTAAGGGACCCCGGCGCGCCATCCGCAAGTAGCGTCGTCGCGGTTTGCGCAGTCGCAGGCGCGGATAGGATTGGATTGGCCACGTCCCCGTGGCGTGGAACTGAGGAACTCAAGGCATGGCGAAGGCGAGTCCGCGTACGCGGAAGAAAATCAAAAGGAACGTAGTGGATGCAGTGGTACACATCCATGCATCCTTCAATAACACGATCATCACCATTAGCGATCGGCAAGGGAACACCCTGGCCTGGGCGACCTCCGGAGGGTCAGGTTTCCGGGGGTCCCGCAAGAGCACGCCGTTCGCCGCGCAGGTTGCCGCCGGGCGGGTCGGTGCGGTGGTTCAGGAGTTTGGCGTAAAGAACCTGGAAGTGTGGGTAAAGGGACCGGGGCCCGGGCGCGAGTCCGCGGTACGAGCCCTGCATTCCGCCGGTTTCCGGATCAGCAGTATCAGCGACGTGACGCCGATCCCGCACAATGGGTGTCGTCCGCCGAAGAAGCGTCGTGTTTAGAGCGGGGAGTTGCCGTGGCTAGAAATATCGGACCAAGATGCCGTCAGTGCCGCCGTGAAGGGGTCAAGCTGTTTCTCAAGGGCGAAAAGTGCTACACGAGCAAGTGCGCGATCGAGACTCGCCCCTTTCCTCCGGGTCAGCACGGCCAGCGCCGCCGGTCGCGACTCTCTGATTATGCGACCCAGCTGCGTGAGAAGCAGAAGTTGCGGCGTACCTATGGAGTCCTGGAGCGCCAATTCCACAACTATTACGCGGCGGCATCGCAGCGTAAGGGTTCTACCGGTGAGAACCTGTTGCAGGCGCTGGAAGGCCGCCTCGACAATGTGGTGTACCGCATGGGCTTTGCGGCGTCCCGTACCGAGGCACGCCAGCTGGTGCGTCACAACGGAATTTCCGTGAACGGGGTCCGGGTCAACATCCCGTCATACCAGGTCCAGCCTAAGGATGTGGTGGCGGTCAATGAAAAGACCCGGTCTCAGTTGCGGATCCAAGCGGCGCTGGATGTTGCGCAGCAGCGTGGATTTCCCGGGTGGATAGAGGTTGACGCGAAGAAAATGGAAGGGGTATTCAAGGCTCGCCCGGAGCGTAGCGATCTTCCGGCCGACATCAACGAACATCTGGTCGTTGAGTTGTACTCCAAGTAAACGGACCGCGAGGGGCTTTCCATGCAGGGCTCTGTATCTGAATTTCTGAAGCCGCGCCTGGTCGACATCCAGGTTATCAACGACAGGCACGCAAAGGTTGTGCTGGAGCCGCTGGAGCGGGGGTTTGGCCATACTCTGGGCAACGCCTTGCGACGCATTCTTCTATCCTCCATGCCGGGCTGTGCCGTCTCTGAGGTCGAGATCCATAGCGTCCTGCACGAGTACACCACTATCGAGGGTGTGCAGGAGGACGTGATCGAGATCCTGCTGAACCTGAAAGGATTGGCGATTCGGATGCATGCTCGCGAGGAGGCCACGCTTAACGTCAAGAAGAAGGGTCCGGGCGTGGTGACCGCTGGCGACATCGTTCTCGATCACGACATCGAAATCGTGAATCCAGGCCATGTAATCGCCCACCTGACCAAGGCGGGTGAACTCAATATGAGCCTGAAGATCGTCCGGGGCCGCGGTTACCGGCCAGCCGTGCGAGGTGTCGTCGGAGAGGAGGAGAGCGGTCCGATCGGCCGGCTCCAGCTTGATGCATCCTTCAGCCCGGTTTACCGCGTGACCTACAGTGTGGAAAGCGCGCGCGTCGAACAGAGGACCGATCTGGACAAGCTCGTGATCGACATCGAGACCAACGGGACCATCGATCCGGAAGAAGCGATCCGGCGGGCGGCCAGCATTCTTCAGGACCAGCTCTCGGTGTTCGTGGACCTGGAAGGTAAGGAGGATTCCCGTCCGCAGAAGCAGGAAGCAGAAATCGATCCGATTCTTCTGCGTCCAGTGGACGATCTGGAACTTACCGTCCGGTCTGCCAACTGCTTGAAGGCCGAGAACATCTACTACATTGGTGACCTTATTCAGCGCACCGAAGTCGAGTTACTCAAGACGCCGAACCTGGGCAAGAAATCCCTGACGGAGATCAAAGACGTACTGGCGTCCCATGGGCTTTCTCTTGGGATGCGGTTGGAGAATTGGCCCCCGCCGGGGTTGAAGGACCTCGACAAGGACCGGGAAAAGGTATCGGCCTAGACGCTGCGTTATCGGAACCTTGAACCGAAGGATATCGAAATGCGACACCGTAACATAGGCCGGCAGTTGAGCCGCAACAGCAGCCATCGCCAAGCGATGCTGCGTAATCAAGCGGTTTCCCTGCTGCGCCACGAAGTCATTCGTACCACGTTGCCCAAGGCCAAAGAGTTGCGGCGAGTGGTGGAGCCGCTGATCACCCGTGCCCGCCAGGACACGGTGGCCAACCGGCGCCTCGCTTTCGATCGTCTTCGGGATCGGGCGGTAGTCACCAAGCTGTTCGCCGAAATCGGACCCCGGTACAAGGAGCGTCCGGGCGGTTATTTGCGGCTGTTGAAGTGCGGTTTCCGTGCTGGTGACAGTGCGTTGATGGCCTACGTGGAACTGGTGGACCGTCCCGATCTGACCCAGAGCCCTGCTGCCGAGTAAGTCCCTCTGCGTGGCACGGATTCGACTAAGCGCCGGGCAATGCTCGGCGTTTCGTTTTTCCGGACCTATAGCGGCTCGTGGCTGGAAAATTCGCGAGTGCCGCCCATTGTCCACCAAAAGTACGCCCCTCCAGTTCGAGGCGTGCCGTCGGCAAACCCACGCATTGCAGGACGGTGCTCCTATAGCCCGGCGTTATTCCTCAGCTCGTCGTGAACCCGATGCGGCCGGGGTGGCTAAAGACACTCGCGACGAACACCGGGGTTACCGTCTTGGCCTCCCGGTATTTTGCCAGTATGGTATTTCTTCCGGCGGTTCGTGTTACGGTCCCGGTCGAATGGTCAGCGTTGGATCCTCGCGCCCATGATCGTCTTGTTCACGGATTTCGGCCTCGAAGGGCCGTATATCGGGCAGATGCAGGCGGTTCTGTGCCAGGACGCGCCGGGGATTCCGGTGCTGAATCTGTGCGCCGACGTCCCGCCCTTCGATCCCCAAGGGGCGGCCTATCTCTTGGCCGCCTATGCGGTGGGCTGGCCGTTGGACAGCGTGTTTCTATGCGTGGTGGACCCCGGGGTCGGGGGTGTGCGGCGCCCCGTCGTGCTGCGTGCGGATGGGCGTTGGTTTGTCGGCCCGGATAACGGATTGCTCGATGTTGTGGCGTCTCGCGCCCGCCATCGGCAATGGTGGGAGATCACTTGGCGCCCGGCGCGCGTGTCCCCGTCATTCCACGGGCGGGATTTGTTTGCGCCGGTTGCGGCGCGATTGGCCCGGGGGGATTCAGCGCCGGGTGACTTGATTGTCACCGGCGCAGCTCCGCGGCAGGACTGGCCCACCGATCTGGCGCGGGTCGTTTATGTCGACCACTTCGGAAACGCGTTGACTGGGACCCGCGCATGTGTTTTGGACAGCGGTGCCCAGGTGGAAGTACGTGGCCACCGGTTGAACCGCGTGCGCACATTTTCAGACGTCGCGCCCGGACAGGCGTTCTGGTATGAGAATGCCAACGGCCTTGTGGAGATCGCCGTCAACGGCGGTCGGTCCGACCAGCGGCTGGGGATTACCGTCGGGGATGAGGTGACGATCACCGGGGACCACAATCCGCGATGAGGTCCACGGGGCTTGTTTGTGTTGGATCGGAAGTCCAGGACGCGTTGCCATGTCGATGCGGTCGCGGGCGGGCCGAGGTGCTCGCGGGAGAAATGGACAATCTGGTCGCAGTGCCCTAATAGGGCTGGGTGTATGTAGCAGCTTCAACAGGAGGTTGATGAGGTGTTCCCGGTCGACGAGCAATACGTGTCTGGATACCTCGGGAGTTCGGTGTCGGTCATTCTGGACCGAGCGCGGCCTAGTGCGCCGGGCAGTACGATGAGGGTCTGAGATACGGGATCAGCCGGTGCGCAGGTCGCCGCCCTGCCGGCTGGAGTCCAGCAGGCGCTTGAGAAAGCGCCCGGTATGGGAGTCGGGGTGACGGGCGATCTCCTCTGGGACTCCTGTCGCCACCAGCCTCCCCCCGCCGTCGCCCCCTTCGGGGCCCAGATCGATGACCCAATCCGCAGTCTTGATGACATCGAGATTGTGTTCGATCACCACCACGGTGTTGCCCCGGTCGCGCAGCCGCGCGAGCACACCCAGAAGCTGCTCAATGTCGTGGAAATGCAGTCCGGTGGTGGGCTCGTCCAATATATATAGGGTGTTGCCGGTATCCCGTTTGGACAGCTCCCGGGCGAGCTTGACCCGCTGCGCCTCGCCCCCGGAGAGTGTGGTGGCATTCTGTCCCAGTTTGAGATAGGACAGCCCCACATCCATCAGGGTCTGGAGTTTGCGGCTGATGGTCGGGACGGCGTCGAAGGCGCAGAGCGCGTCTTCCACCGTGGTTTCCAATATCTCGCGGATATTCTTTCCCTTATACCGGATATCCAGCGTCTCCCGATTGTAACGTTTCCCACGGCAGACATCGCACGGTACGTAGATATCCGGCAGGAAGTGCATCTCTACCTTGAGGACGCCGTCTCCTTGGCAGGCCTCGCAACGCCCGCCTTTGACGTTGAAACTGAATCGCCCGGGGCCGTACCCGCGGGCGCGGGCCTCTGGCGTGCCGGCAAACAGTTCCCGGATCGGCGTGAACAAACCGGTGTACGTGGCGGGATTAGACCTGGGAGTGCGTCCAATCGGGCTCTGATCGATATCGACCACCTTGTCGAGCAGGTCTAAGCCGAGAGCCTCGCGGTACGGAGCGGGGTTCTCGGCGCTGCCGTTGAGTACGCGCGCCGCCAGCCGGTACAGGGTATCGTTGATCAAGGTGGATTTCCCGGAGCCCGACACGCCGGTGACACAGGTGAATAGGCCCAGGGGGATGTCTAAGTCCACATTCTTGAGGTTGTTGCCACAGGCACCGCGCACAGATATCGTGCGCGCCGGATCCGGAGGTGTCCGCAGTGCCGGCACCGGTATCGTCCGGCGTCCGCAGAGATACTGTCCAGTCAGCGAGGCCGGATCCCGCTCTATGTCCCGTGGGGTGCCTTGCGCCACGACCCGCCCGCCGTGTACGCCAGCTCCCGGGCCCATGTCCACTACGTGGTCCGCGCTGCGGATCGCCTCCTCGTCGTGTTCCACCACGATCACCGTGTTGCCCAGATCACGAAGATAGGTCAGGGTGTTGAGCAGGCGCTGATTGTCCCGCTGATGCAGCCCGATGGACGGTTCGTCCAGGATATACATCACGCCCACCAACCCGGCGCCGATCTGGCTTGCCAGGCGGATGCGCTGGGCCTCGCCGCCGGAGAGACTATCTGCGCTGCGGTCCAGGGCCAAGTAGTCCAAGCCTACGTTCACCAGAAAATCCAGTCGCTGGCGGATTTCCTTCAGGATCCGATCGGCGATGGCGCCGTGGCGCCCCGGCAGTTGCACGCTCGCGAAGAAGTCCCGCGCGTCACCTACCGGCGTCGCAGTGATCTGCGGGAGTGATCGATCGGCCACGAATACGTGACGTGCGGCCCGGTTCAGCCGAGTTCCCTGGCAGTCTGGGCATGGCCGCGTGGCCAGATACCGGGACAGTTCCTCACGTACTGCGCTGGATTCGGTCTCTCGGTAGCGGCGCTCCATGTTGGGCAGAACGCCCTCGAAGGCGTGTTGGCGCCGGCGGTGTCCGCGTCCCTTGTCGCCGGGGTAGACGAATTCGATCTGTTCGTCACCACTTCCAAACAGGACCACCGCGCGGATGTGTTCCGGGAGGGCATCAAACGGGGTATCGATATCGAAGTGGTAGTGGCGCGCAAGGGCGTTGATCAACTGGAAATAGTAGGCGTTGCGCTGATCCCAGCCACGCACCGCGCCACCGGCCAGACTGAGATGCGGATGGGCCACCACCCGCTCCGGGTCGAAGAACTGCGTGACCCCGAGTCCGTCGCAGGCCGGGCATGCGCCCGCCGGATTGTTGAAGGAGAACGACCGCGGTTCCAGCTCGCTCAGGCTATAACCGCAGGACCGGCACGCGTAGCGGGCGGAGAACACCAGTTCCTCCCGTTCCGGTTCGTCCATGAAGCTGATTCGGGCCAGGCCGTCGGACAAGCCGATGGCGGTCTCGAAGGATTCCGCCAGGCGTTGGGCGTGGTCGCCGCGCACCCGAAGGCGGTCCACCACCGCCTCGATGGTGTGTTTGCGGTTCAGATCCAACTCCGGTGCGTGGTCCAGTTCGGCCACGACGCCATCGATGCGCGCGCGCAGGTACCCCTGTGCGCGCAGCTCGTCCAGGAGCTGTAGCCGTTCTCCTTTGCGGTCCTGTACTACCGGCGCCAACAGCATCACACGGGTGCCCTCCGGAAGGGCAAGCGCCTGGTCGACCATCTGGCTCACGGTCTGCGCCTCCAGCACGATGTTGTGCACGGGACAGCGGGGGGTCCCGGCGCGCGCATAGAGCAGTCGCAGGTAGTCGTAGATCTCGGTAATGGTACCTACGGTGGACCGGGGGTTGTGGGATGTGGACTTCTGCTCGATGGAAATCGCCGGAGATAGGCCTTCGATGTGGTCCACGTCAGGCTTTTCCATCATGGACAGGAATTGTCGGGCATACGCCGACAAGGATTCCACGTAGCGGCGCTGTCCCTCGGCGTAGATCGTATCGAAGGCCAGAGACGACTTCCCGGAGCCCGACAGACCGGTGATGACGATGAGCCGGTCCCGCGGCAGGTCGAGATCGATCGCCTGGAGATTGTGGGTGCGCGCACCCCGGATCCGGATCGTGTCCATGCCATTTTCCGCGTGCAAGGGAACCTGTTATTATACGGGCCTTTTCCGATTCGAATCAAAAAAGAGGCGCCGAGCGTGGAGCAACGAGTTGCCAGCACCGCAGGCCGGATGAGCGCGGCCGAGAGACGCGCCGCATTTTCCCTGGCGGGGATATTCTCGTTTCGGATGCTGGGCTTATTCATGATCTACCCGGTGTTCTCGGTGTACGCGGAACGGCTGCGCGGCGCCACCCCAACCACCATCGGGCTTGCCCTGGGCGCCTACGGGCTTACCCAGGCGATCTTCCAGATCCCATTCGGCATGATCTCCGATCGTCTCGGCCGCAAACCGGTCATCGCCACGGGCCTGTTGATCTTCGCGGCAGGCAGCGTCGTGGCTGCCCTTTCCCATAGCATCCAAGGCGTGATCCTGGGGCGCATCCTGCAGGGAGGGGGTGCGGTGGGTTCCACCATCCTGGCCCTCGGCGCGGACCTGACCCGGGAGGAGCACCGCACCAAGGCCATGGCGGTCATCGGGATGACCATCGGCTTCTCCTTCGCCTTGGCGGTGGTGCTGGGGCCAATCTTCAGTATCTGGATCGGGGTATCCGGCATTTTCTGGTTGACCGCGGTGCTGGCCATCGGGGGGATCGGAATCCTGCGCTTTGCCGTACCCCGGCCCGCCAAGAGCCGCCGGCACCGGGATACCGAGCCAGTCCCCGCCCTGTTCGCCCGGGTGCTGACGGACCCGCAGTTGCTGCGCCTGGATTTTGGGATCTTCGCCCTGCACCTGATCCTGACGGCGAGCTTCGTGGCGTTGCCGTTGGCCCTGCGGGACGCCGCGCACTTGGATGTGCAGCACCAGTGGTATCTGTATCTGCCGGTGCTGGTGGTCTCCGTATTTGCCATGGTGCCGTTTATCATCCTGGCGGAGAAGCGCCACCACATGAAGGGCGTGTTTCTGGGAGCCATCGCCGCCCTGGCCGGTGCCGAACTGGCGCTGATGCAGTGGCACGCCAGCCTGGTGGGTGCCACCGCGGCCCTGATCGTGTTCTTCACTGCCTTTACCCTGATGGAGGCGACCCTGCCATCGCTGATCTCCAAAGTGGCGCCGGCGGATACCAAGGGTACCGCCATGGGGGTCTACTCCAGCTCCCAATTCTTCGGGATCTTCGTGGGGGGTACCGCAGGGGGCTGGCTGTACGGCCACTACAGCTTGGCGGGGGTATTCGGCTTCACCGCCCTGGTGGCCCTGGCTTGGTTCCTGGTGGCCGCCACCATGCAGCCCCCCACCTACCTGAACAGCAAACTGCTGAACGTCGGGAAAATCAACGAACAGGAGGCAGACCTCCTGGCGCAGCGTCTGGGCCAAGTGCCTGGCGTGGTGGAAGTGGTCGTGGTAGCCGCCGAGGGCGTGGCGTACCTGAAGGTGGACGGGGACGCCTTGGACGAGGCCGCCTTGAGTGAATTCTCCGGGGCGCGGGCGTAGACTCAGGGACGAAGGAAGGGGCGGGGGTCGGGAAAACCGGCGTTCCATCCGCAACGGCGCGGGCCGGGCAGCACCGGGACCCGGCGTTCAATCAGGGAAGAGATCGAACTCAGGAGGACGATATGGCGCGGGGTGTGAACAAAGTCATTCTGGTGGGCAACCTGGGGCGGGACCCCGAGGTTCGCTACCTGCCGAGCGGGTCCGCGGTGGCTAATGTCACCATCGCTACCAGCGAGTCCTGGAAGGACAAGCAGAGCGGCGAGAAGCAGGAGCGTACCGAGTGGCATAACGTGGTGTTCTACAGCCGCTTGGCGGAGGTCGTCGGCGAATATCTGAAGAAGGGTTCCCAAATCTACGTGGAGGGTAGTCTGCGTACCCGCAAGTGGCAGGATAAGGACGGGCGCGACCGGTATACCACCGAGATCGTTGCCAACGAAATGCAGATGCTTGGCGGGCGTGGTGGCGGTTCCTCCGGTGCAAGCTATGAAGCGGCGCCGGAACCGGAGGAGCGCGGCGCGGCGGTGCAACCCAAGGCGAGTGCGACCGCGGCGGAATTCGACGACGACATTCCTTTTTAGAATGACTTGGCACGGCGCCTCGGGCGCGGCACCGGGGCGCCCGTCTCCAGGTGAGCCGGCAGCATCCGAGGACAGGGTCTCCGGGCGAAAATGAAGACCTTGCTGATCACCGGTGGTGCCGGCTTCATCGGCGGGAACCTCGTCTTGCACCTGATGGAGCGGGGGGATTTTCGGGTCGTCAACCTGGACGCCCTGACCTATGCGGGCAACCAGGAAACGCTCGCACCGGTGCGGGATCATCCCGGTCACGTCTTTGTGCACGGCGATATCGGTGACCGCGCGCTGGTAGAACGGTTGGTGACCCAGTACCGGCCCTGCGCGGTGGTCAACTTCGCCGCCGAGAGCCACGTGGACCGCTCCATCGACGGGCCGGCGGCCTTCATTCAGACCAATGTGGTGGCCACGCTCTCCCTGTTGGAGACGGTGCTCGAACACTGGCGCGGCCTGTCCGAGCCGGAACGCGCGGAGTTCCGTTTTCTCCATGTCTCCACTGACGAGGTCTATGGTTCTCTCGGTACGGACGGGCGTTTTAGCGAGGAATCCCGCTACGCCCCCAACTCCCCGTATTCGGCCTCCAAGGCCGCCTCCGATCATCTGGTGCGGGCGTTTCAGCATACCTACGGGTTGCCGACCCTCACCACCAACTGCTCCAACAACTATGGGCCCTACCAGTTTCCGGAAAAGCTCATCCCGTTGCTGATCCTGAACGCGTGCGCCGGGCGGCCGCTGCCTATCTATGGCGATGGTGGCAACGTACGGGATTGGTTGTACGTGGAGGATCACTGCCGGGCCCTACTGGAAGTGCTGGAAACGGGACGTGTGGGGGAGACGTATAACATCGGGGGTGACTGCGAGCGGACCAATCTGCAGGTGGTCCAAGTGGTCTGTGGACTACTGGATGAGCTGATTCCGGACTCGCCGCACCGGCCCCATGAACAACTACGCACCTTCGTCGCCGACCGCCCCGGGCACGACCGACGTTACGCCATCGACGCCGGCAAGATCCAACGCGAACTGGGCTGGCGGCCCCGCGAGACATTTGAGACCGGGATGCGTAAGACGGTGCAGTGGTATCTTGCCAACCACGAGTGGTGGGAACGGGTGCGGGATGGGAAGTATCGCGGCGAGCGCCTTGGATTGGGCGGCGCGGACGCTGTCCCGTCGGGTGCAGCCACCCGCGGTGGCGGTTGAGGCGGCCACAGCGGCAGGTCGGGGGTGTGATGACGGCGGGCCACGGTCAGATCAAGGGCATCATCCTGGCGGGGGGCGCGGGTACGCGCCTGTATCCGATCACCCACGTGGTCAGCAAACAGCTCCTGCCGGTCTACGACAAGCCCATGATCTATCATCCACTGTCTACGCTGATGCTGGCCGGGATCCGCGAGATCCTGATCATCACGACGCCCCAGGACCAACCCCTGTTTCGGCAGCTCCTGCAGGACGGTGGCCAGTGGGGCATCCGCATTGAATACGCGGCGCAGCCCGAGCCACGGGGGCTGGCGGAGGCGTTCGTGATCGGCCGGGGGTTCATCGGTACGGACCGTTGCGCGCTGGTCCTCGGTGACAACATCTTCTACGGCCACGGCATGACGGAACTGATCCAGCGCGCGCGCGAGCGCGCCGTGGGTGCCACGGTGTTCGGCTACTGGGTGCGCGACCCGGAGCGCTACGGCGTCGCGGAATTCGACGACCAGGACCGTGTGGTCCGGCTGGTGGAGAAACCGGCGCGCCCGCGTTCCCACTACGCCATCACCGGCCTGTATTTTTATGACAACCAAGTGTTGGACATGGCCGCCGGGCTTCGTCCGTCGGGGCGCGGGGAACTGGAGATCACCGACATCAACAACCTCTATTTGTCCAAGGGGCAACTCACGCTGGAGCGGTTCTCCCGGGGGGTGGCGTGGCTGGATACCGGGACCCACGAATCCCTGATGGAGGCCTCCAATTTCATTGAGACCATCGAGAAACGCCAGGGGCTCAAAGTGGGTTGCCCGGAGGAGATCGCCTACCGGCAGGGCTGGATCGACGCGGCGCAAGTATCCGCTCTGGCCGCGCCCCTAAAGCGCAACGGCTACGGTCAATATCTGCTGGGTCTGGTGGAGAGCGGCAGCCCCTTATGAAGGTGACCGACACCGAACTGGAGGGCGTGCGGATCGTCGAGCCGCGGGTGTTCGGAGACACGCGGGGCTATTTCACCGAGACCTGGCACCGCGAGCGGTACCTGTCCCAGGGCCTGCCCGGCGACTTCGTCCAGGACAACCTGTCGCGCTCCGCCCGTGGTGTGTTGCGCGGCCTGCACTTCCAACATCCGCAGGGACAAGGGAAACTGGTGTATGTGCTGGAAGGGGAGGTGTATGACGTTGCGGTGGATATCCGTGCCGGTTCTCCCACCTTCGGGCGTTGGACCGCCGTGATGCTGTCGGCTGACAATCATCTCCAACTCTACATTCCGCCGGGTTATGCACACGGCTTTTGCGTGACCAGCCCCCACGCCCTGTTCGCCTACAAGTGTACCGAGGTCTACCGGCCGGAGGCGGAGGGCGCGGTGCGGTGGGATGACCCGGCGCTCGGCATCCCCTGGCCGGTGCGGGATCCGCGCGTGTCGGAGAAGGACCAGGCGGCGCCGCGGCTGCAGGATTGGCCACCCGAGCGCCTGCCGCAGTTCGGCTGAGGGAACATGGCGTCCGATACTCCGCAGGGAGCCCCCGTGAAGATCCTCCTGATTGGTCCCGACGGCCAACTCGGCTGGGAACTGTGCCGCGCGTTGGCGCCGCTGGGCCAGGTGTGCCCGCTGGGTCTGCATACGCAGCCCGCGTTGGATCTGGCGCAGCCCGATCACCTGCGCGCGGCGCTGCGGGCGTTCAACCCCCAGTGGATCGTGAATGCCAGCGCCTACACCGCGGTGGACCGGGCCGAAGAGGAGACCGGGTTGGCCATGGCAGTCAATGCCGATGCCCCGGGAATCCTCGCCGAGGAGGCGAAGCGTGCCGGGGCCGCCCTGATCCACTATTCCACCGACTATGTCTTCGACGGTGCCCAGGACCGCCCCTACCGTGAGGACGACCCGCCGCGGCCCGCCAACGCCTATGGGGTGGGTAAGTTGGCCGGGGAACAGGCGGTGGAGGCGGTCGGCGGCGCGTATTGGATCCTGCGTACCAGCTGGCTCTACGGTGCCCGGGGGCAGAACTTCCTGCGCACCATGTTGCGCCTGGGGGCGGAGCGGGACGAATTGAAGGTCGTGGATGACCAGCGCGGCAGCCCCACGTGGTGCCGGATGGTGGCAGAGGCCACCGCCCAAATGCTGGCTCAGACCCGGGTTGCCGGGGCTGCGCCCGCCGCCGGGGTAGCGGAGCGGACCGGGGTCTACCACGTGACCTGCGCCGGGGAGACCACGTGGTGCGGGTTCGCCGGCGCCATCTTCTCCCGCACCGCGGCCCATGGCGGGAAGGGCCCGCGGGTGGTGCCCATTCCCACCGACGCCTATCCGACGCCCGCCCGGCGCCCGGCCTATTCGGTGCTGTCCAACACCCGTCTCCGCGAGACCTTCGGTCTGTGCCTGCCCCCCTGGGAGGAGGCCCTGGGCCAGTGCCTGGAGGATATGGGCTACCCTCCAGGGTAGACTCCGTCGAGCGCCCGCGCGGTTGCGCAGCGCGGTCTCCGATCAATGGGTTGGCGCCGACCGGGTGCGTCCGCTGGAAATTGGGCGGCAATCGTAGTATTGTAAAAAACTTCTACACTTCAATGAATTAGAATGGCACGCACGCTATACATCAAGACCTTCGGTTGTCAGATGAACGAATACGACTCTGCGCGGCTGGCGGAGTTGCTCGAGGAGTCGCATGGGCTGGAACGGGTGGCGGCGCCGGAACAGGCGGACGTGCTGCTGCTGAATACCTGCTCTATCCGCGAGAAGGCCCAGGAGAAGGTGTTCTCCCAACTGGGGCGGTGGCGGGAGTGGAAGGATACCCGCCCGCAGCTGGTCATTGGGGTGGGGGGCTGCGTGGCCAGTCAGGAGGGCGAGGCCCTGCGCCGGCGCGCGCCGTTCGTGGATTTGGTCTTTGGTCCCCAGACCCTGCACCGGTTGCCGCAGATGCTGGCTTCGGTGTGGTCGCGGCGCGTGGCGGTGGTCGACGTCTCGTTCCCGGAGATCGAGAAATTCGACCGCCTGCCGGAACCGCGTGCTACTGGCCCTTCCGCATTCGTCTCTATCATGGAAGGGTGCAGCAAGTATTGCAGCTTCTGCGTGGTGCCCTATACCCGTGGCGAGGAGGTGAGCCGGCCGTTCGACGACGTGCTCGCCGAGGTGGCGATCCTGGCGCAGCAGGGGGTGCGGGAGGTGACCCTGCTGGGGCAGAACGTCAATGCCTACCGGGGCGCCCTGCATGGTGGCGGCAGCGCGGATCTCGCCCTGCTCATCGAGTACGTCGCGGCAGTGCGCGGCATTGGGCGCATCCGTTACACGACGTCCCATCCGCTGGAGATGACCGAGCGGCTGATCGAGGTCCACGCAACGGTGCCGGCCCTCGCCGGGCATCTCCACCTGCCGGTGCAGAGCGGTTCGGACCGGATCCTCGCGCTCATGAAACGCAAACACACCGCAGAGGACTACCGGCAGATCATCCGGCGGGTGCGTGCCAAGCGTCCCGATCTCTTCATCTCCTCGGATTTCATTGTCGGCTTCCCGGGCGAGAGCGAGGCGGATTTCCAGGCGACCATGGACTTGGTGGAGGACGTGGGCTTCGACCAGTCCTTCAGCTTCCTCTATAGCCCGCGGCCGGGCACGCCAGCGGCGGAGTTGCCGGATGACGTGTCGCTGGAGGAAAAAAAGGCGCGTCTGGCGCGGCTGCAGGCCCGGCTGCAGGAACATGCCAGCGCGGTCAGTCAGGGGATGGTCGGTGGTGTCCAGCGCATCCTGGTGGAGCGTCCGGCGCGGCGCGATACTCGGGAACTCGCCGGGCGCACCGGGAACAATCGGGTGGTTAATTTTGCCGGCGACCCGGCGTGGATCGGCCGGTTCGTCGATGTGAGGATCACCGCCGCCCTGCCCAATTCACTGCGTGGCGAGTGGCTCCACGGTGCGGACGACGCGCAGTCCGTGCGCGACGCGGTCAACTGGGCCTGACCGGCGCGGGGATACCACGGCTGCCTTGAGTCGCCATCCACAACCCTTTGATCTCGCGCTGGAGCCAGCGGACAACCGGCGTCTGGCCAACCTGTGTGGTGCGTTCGACGAACATCTGCGCCAAGTGGAGCGGCGCCTGGGGGTGGAGATCAACAACCGCGGCAATCGGTTCCGGGTGCTCGGCGCGCCGGAACTGGCGCGCGTCGCCGGCGAGGTGCTCAAGGGCCTGTACGCCGCGACCGGCCGGGAGGCCCTGACACCCGCCACCGTGCACCTGTTTCTCCAGGAGGCTGGTGTCGAGGCCCTGGCCTCCGGAGGCGGCCGCGATGCGGATGAGGCGGCGGTGATCCGCACGCGCAACGGCATCGTGCGCGGCCGGGGTCCCAATCAGCAGCACTACCTCGACGGCATTCGGACTCACGACATCTGCTTCGGCGTGGGGCCGGCGGGCACCGGCAAGACCTATCTGGCGGTGGCCTGCGCGGTGGATGCCCTGGAGCGCGAACAGGTACGCCGTCTGGTGCTGGTGCGCCCGGCGGTGGAGGCCGGTGAGCGTCTGGGTTTCCTCCCGGGGGACATGGCCCAGAAGATCGACCCCTATTTGCGTCCCCTCTATGACGCGTTATACGAGATGCTCGGGTTTGAGCGTGTGGCGAAACTGATCGAACGTAACGTCATCGAAGTGGCGCCCCTGGCCTTCATGCGCGGGCGCACCCTCAACGACTCTTTCATCATCCTGGACGAGGCCCAGAACACCACCGTCGATCAGATGAAGATGTTTCTCACCCGTATCGGGTTCGGCTCGACGGCGGTGGTCACCGGCGATGTGACCCAGGTGGATCTGCCGCGGCAGCAGGCCTCCGGACTGCGCCATGTGGTGGACGTGCTCAAGGGGGTGGAAGGAATCCGCTTCGTGTTCTTCACCGCCAGTGACGTGGTGCGCCATCCGTTGGTGCAGCGTATCGTCGCCGCCTACGAGGGCTACGAGGAGCAACACCCGCCGGGGCGCGGCGAGCGTGATCGGAAGTGACGCTGGAGGTGGCGGTCCAATACGCGGCACCGCGCCGGGGGGTTCCCGCGCCGGTGTCCTTGCACCGGTGGGCGACGGCGGCGGCGGCCGCTACAGGGCGCCGTCGCGGGCGCTTGCTGATCCGGGTGGTGGGCGCGGCGGAGAGCGCAGTGCTCAATCGCCGTTACCGCGCGCGCGCGGGGGCTACCAACGTGCTGTCCTTCGGATGCGATGCCCCAGCGCCCGCGGCGGCGGGCATGCTCGGGGACTTGGTGATTTGCGCGCCGGTGGTAGCGCGCGAGGCGCGGTCTCAGGGAAAGTCCAGCCTTGCCCACTGGGCCCACATGGTGGTGCACGGTGTATTGCATCTGGTGGGTTATGATCACGAAACGTCCCGGCAGGCGCGGGTGATGGAGCGCCTGGAGATGGACATACTCGCGCGGCTCGGGTATCCCGATCCCTACTGTGAACAGGATGCGCATGAGCGACGATCGACCTAGTAACGGTTCTTCTCAACGTTCCTGGCTGGAACGTCTCAGCCAGGTACTGCTTGGCGAGCCCAAGGACCGGGCACAACTGATCGAACTGCTGCGCGATGCCCAGCACCGGGATCTGCTGGACTCCGACGCCCTGGGTATGATCGAGGGCGTGCTCCAGGTCTCGGAGATGCAGGTGCGCGACATCATGATCCCACGCTCCCAGATGGTGGTGGTGGAGCGCGATGAACCCCCCGAGAACATCCTGCCGCGGATCATCGAATCCGGGCACTCGCGTTTCCCGGTAATCGGGGAGAACCGCGACGAGGTGGTGGGGATCCTGCTGGCCAAAGACCTGTTGCGCTATTTTACCGGCGCCCTGGAACGTTCCTTCAGCATGCGCGAGGTACTGCGCCCGGCCGTGTTCATTCCTGAGAGCAAGCGTCTCAATATGCTGCTCAAGGAGTTCCGGGCGAGCCGCAACCACATGGCCATCGTGGTGGACGAGTACGGCGGTGTCGCCGGGTTGGTCACGATCGAAGACGTCCTGGAACAGATCGTCGGCGACATCGGCGACGAGCACGACGTGGACGAGGCCACTTTCATCCTCAAGCACAGCGAGGGCTCCTATACCATCAAGGCGCTCACGCCCATCGAGGACTTCAACGAGTATTTTGGAGCGCGTTTCAGCGACGAGGAATTCGACACCATCGGCGGCTTGGTCATGAATACTTTCGGCTATCTTCCCAAGCGCGGCGAGTCCACCACCATCGGGCGCTTTCGCTTCCAGGTGTTGCGTGCCGACAACCGCCGTGTCCATCTGCTCCACATGACGCTGCTGCCGGCGGCGGAACCGGTGCCTGAATAGCATGGGGCCGGAGCGCGGTGCCGCGCGGCCTGGGTGGGGCGGCGATTTGCTCGCGCTGGCCGCCGGTGGGGTCTTGCCCCTGGCCTTCGCCCCCTTCCACTGGGCCCTGGTGGCGGTGCTTTCCGTTGCGCTGCTGTTCCTGCTCTGGCGCCAAGTCGCGCCGCGCCGCGCCCTGTGGCGGGGCTGGCTGTTCGGCGTTGGCATGTTCGGCGTCGGCACCTCTTGGATCTACGTCAGCATCCATCTCTATGGCAATGCCTCCGCGCCCCTAGCCGGGTTCCTCACTGCGTTGTTCGTAGTGGTGTTGGCCGGGTTCCCGGCGGCGGCCGGTGGGCTCGCGCGGCGCTTCGGCGGCGGGTTGTTAGGACTCGCAGTGGGCTTTCCCGCGTGGTGGACCCTGCTGGAATGGGTCCGGGACTGGTTTCTCACCGGATTCCCGTGGTTGTCTTTGGGCTACAGTCAACTGAACACGCCCCTGGGCGGGCTCGCACCAGTGCTTGGGGTCTACGGGGTGAGCGCGGCCACCGCCTTGACTGCAGGCTTGGGTGTGGCGGCCCTGAGCGCGGGGCGCGGCACCCGGCGTTGGGTGTGCGTCGCGGCGATGGGGCTGCTATGGGCTGGCGCCGGTGGGTTGGGGCTCGTGCGCTGGACGCATCCGGAGGGCGCGCCCCTATCGGTCAGCTTGCTGCAGGGCAACGTGCCCCAGAACCTCAAGTGGCTGCCCCAACTGCGCGAACGTATCCTGGAGCGCTATGCCGGGCTGACCGAGGCCCACTGGGCCAGCCGACTGATCATCTGGCCGGAGACCGCGATTCCCGATTTCTACGCTGCAGTCCGCCAGGATTTCCTGGCACCCCTGGCCCGGCGGGCGCGGGAACGGGGTGATACCCTGCTGATAGGGGTGCCGGTGCGTGATTCCAGGACGCAGCGCTACTACAACGCGGTGGTGCAACTCGGAGCCGGTGGCCCACCGGCCTTCTATTTCAAGCGCCATCTGGTTCCGTTCGGGGAGTATGTCCCCCTGAAGGCGTACCTGGAGGGGCTACTGGATGTCCTCGATATCCCCTGGTCGGATTTCAGCCCCGGAGCCAAGCATCAACCGCCCCTGGAGGTGGACGGTCGCCAAATCGGGGTTTCCATCTGCTATGAGGACGCCTTCGGCGCGGAGATCATCCGCGACTTGCCTGCCGCCCAGCTGTTAGTGAACGTCAGCGACGATGCGTGGTTCGGCCACTCGCTCGCGCCCTACCAGCACCTGGAGATTGCGCGGATGCGGGCCCGGGAGACCGGGCGCTATTTGGTTCGGGCCACCAACACCGGGGTATCCGCCATCATCGGACCGCGCGGCGGGATCCGGGCCGAGGCCCCGCAGTTCCAGGTCTTCGTGCTCAGCGGCGTGGCGCGCTTCATGACCGGCGCGACGCCTTACGTGCGTTGGGGGAACACGCCGTTGGTGGTGTTGGCGGTGCTGGGTGCCGGGATCGCGGCGTTGCGCAGACGGTGATACCGTCTCAATCCGCGCGGTTGGCCGGGCGCCGAAACACGGTGCCGTGGCACCGGGGACAGGGGGGGACATGCCCGGTGGCTTGCAGCCGGAGCACCTCGCCGCAGCCACTGCACTCGAGGGCGCCGGGCCCGGCGATTTCCCCGGTGTGGTACTCGGCGGTGCGCCGCAGGTCGGCCTGGAGCTGTAGCCACTCCAGGCGGGTGCGGTCCGCGGCGGAGGCAAACCATTCCAACATCTGCCGTTCGATCAGCCCCACGTCGATTTGCAGCCAGTCGCTTAGTTCGTGCCCGGTATCCGCCAGGTAGCGGGCGGCGTCCTCCAGGTCGCGTTTGAGGAAATAACCGGTCCGTTCTGCTTCCTCCCGGGTCAGCTCGCCGAGTTCCACCGCCTTGTCCTTGGCAGAATCGATGCTCCGATGCAGTCCGGGATGGGTATCCGGCGCGCTGTCGTCCAGGAACGCTTTGACGCGTTCCAGCATCCGGTTATAGGCCCGGATCAGCTTTTCTGCCGCCGGGGAGTGTTCGCTCTTCGGGTTCATGGGCCAGTCCTCGACTCGGATCGCGACGTTGTTTCACGGCCGGTCCTCCAATCGTGAAACACTACCCTAGTGTGCCCCATCCGCGGGTGCAGGCATAGGGCAGCGGTTTTGTTGTTCGCCGCAGGCGGACTACGGTATCCTTGTTTTTTCAGCATTTCCCCGGAATCATGCGGATGGACGAGTCATACCAGCCGGCCGAGGTGGAGGCCGAGGCCCAGAGCCATTGGGCGGAACACCAAGTGTTCCGCGCCGTGGAGGACCCGGCGCGGGAGAAATTCTACTGCCTGTGCATGTTCCCCTATCCCAGCGGTCGTCTGCACATGGGACACGTGCGCAACTACACCATCGGCGACGTCATCGCCCGCTACCAGCGCATGCGCGGGCGCAACGTACTGCAGCCCATGGGTTGGGACGCCTTCGGGCTGCCCGCGGAGAACGCCGCGATCCAGAACGGCGTTCCGGCGGCGCGCTGGACCTACGACAACATCGCCTACATGCGGGATCAGCTCAAGCGCCTCGGTTTCGGTTACGACTGGAGCCGGGAACTCGCCACCTGTGATCCATCCTACTACCGTTGGGAGCAATGGCTGTTCACGCGCTTGCTTCGCAAGGGCTTGGTGTACAAGCGCACCGCGCCGGTGAACTGGTGCCCGAAGGACGAGACCGTGCTGGCCAACGAGCAGGTGGTCGAGGGGCGTTGCTGGCGTTGCGATACGCCCGTGGAGCACCGTGAAATCCCCCAGTGGTTCATGCGCATCACCGCCTACGCGGACGAGCTGCTTGCGGCGCTCAATACGTTGGACGGCTGGCCCGACCAGGTGCGTACCATGCAGCGCAACTGGATTGGACGCTCCGAAGGCGTGGAGCTGGCATTCGCCGTGCCTGGGGAGGACGCTCCCCTCACGGTGTTCACCACCCGGCCCGACACCCTGATGGGGGTAACCTACGTGGCACTCGCCGCCGCGCACCCCGTGGCATTGAAGGCGGCGGTGGCCAATCCGGCGCTCGCCGCGTTCATCGAGGAGTGCCGCGGCACCCAGGTCTCCGAGGCGGCCCTCGAAACCATGGAGAAGCGCGGTTGTTTCACCGGCCTGACGGCAGAGCACCCCATCACCGGAGCGCCGGTACCGGTGTGGGTGGCCAACTTCGTGCTGATGGGCTACGGAACCGGCGCGGTGATGGCGGTGCCAGCCCATGACCAGCGCGATTTCGAATTCGCACGCCGCTACGGCCTGCCGGTGCGTGGTGTGGTGTATCCGGCGGATGGCACGGAACCGGATCTGGGCGCCGCGGCGTATACGGAGAAGGGCGTGCTGCGGGACTCGGGGTTGTTCACCGGCATGGATTCCGCAACGGCGTTCGATGCCATTGCCGAACACCTCGAACGGCACGGCCGCGGTCAGCGCCGGGTCCACTACCGGTTGCGGGACTGGGGCATCTCGCGCCAGCGCTATTGGGGTGCACCCATCCCCGTGATCCACTGCCCGGAGTGCGGATCGGTCCCGGTGCCGGATGAGGACCTGCCGGTGGTGTTGCCGCAGGACGTGGCGCTCAGCGGTGCCGGTTCCCCGCTGAAACGCATGCCGGAGTTCTACCGTACCACCTGTCCGGAGTGCGGGCGCCCCGCGGAGCGCGAGACCGACACCTTCGACACCTTTATGGAATCGTCCTGGTACTACGCCCGTTACTGCGCGCCGGACGTCACCGGGGCCATGCTGGATGTCCGGGTGGACTACTGGTTGCCGGTGGATCAATACATCGGCGGTATCGAGCACGCGATCCTGCACCTGCTCTATGCGCGGTTTTTTCACAAGCTGATGCGCGACGAGGGCCTGGTGCGCGGCGACGAGCCGTTCCAGAACCTGCTTACCCAGGGGATGGTGCTCAAGGACGGGACCAAGATGTCCAAGTCCAAGGGCAACACCGTGGATCCCCAGGAGATGGTGGAGCGCTACGGCGCGGACACGGTGCGCATGTTCGTCATGTTCGCCGCACCGCCGGAACAGTCCCTGGAATGGTCAGAGGCCGGAGTGGAGGGGGCGTTCCGTTTCCTGCGCCGATTGTGGAAACTCGTGTCCGTCCACGTCAACGCCGGCCCGGCAGCGGTGCTGGAACGCGGCGCGCTCACCGTACCGCAACGCGCGCTGCGCCGCCAAGTTCATGAGACGATCGCCAAGGTGAGCGACGACATGGGCCGCCGCTACACCTTCAACACCGCTATTGCCGCGGTGATGGAGCTGGTGAACGCCCTGTACAAGTTCGAGGACCCGACGCCTCAGGGGCGTGCGGTGATGCAAGAGGCACTGGAGGTCGCGGTGCGTCTGCTCGCGCCCATTGTCCCCCATGTTACCCACCGGTTGTGGCATCACTTGGGCAGGGACCAACTGCTGGTGAACACGCCCTGGCCGACACCGGATTCCGTTGCCCTGACGCGGGACACGGTGGAGATCGTGGTGCAGGTCAACGGCCGGCTGCGCGGCCGGGTGGAGGTCCCGGCGGGGGGCGACCGCGAGGTGTTGGAGGCCGCTGCGCTGGGCGACCCTAACGTGCAACGTTTCCTGGAAGGCCGTCCGGTGCGCAAGCTCGTCGTGGTGCCGGGACGGTTGGTGAATATCGTGGTGTGAATGGGGCGTGGAGCGGTGGCGTTCCGGTGACACCCCGGGTACTTCGGCCTACACATTTTTGGGCATGGATTGGAGGCGCTGGACGGTGACATTGGCCTACGCGGGTTCGTCGTTATCCTCAGGTCTGCGCCGTGGGTACCGGGCCGCAGTGATCGTCGCGGTGTTGTCGCTCGCGGGCTGCGGGTTTCACCTGCGGGGCAGCAACGGAACCGACCGGCTTCCGCCCCAGATGGCGCGGACCTACCTTCAGATCTCCAGTCCCTACGGACCCCTGGCGGTGGAGTTGCGGCGTGCCCTGCAGCGCAACGGGGCGAAGATCAGCCGCAGCCCACTGCATGCAACCGGGGTGCTGGCGATCCTGCAGGACAGCGAGGGCCGACGGGTGTTGTCAGTCACGCCGACGGGACAGGCCCAGGAGTACGAACTGGCGTACACGGTGCGCTTCGAGTTGCGCGACGCCGCTGGCAAGGTGCTGGTGCCGCCCCAAACGGTGCAACGCACGCGGGATTTTCTGTTCGACGAGGCCGCGGTGCTCGGCATGGACCAGGAGCAGGAGATGCTCTACTCCGACATGCGCCATGATATCGCCCAGGATATCGTGCGCCGGCTCGCCGTGCATTGAGCCGCCTCGTGCCGCACCGTACCAACGGACCCGCTTCATGAAGCTGCGTGTCGACCAACTGGAGCGCCATCTGGCCAAGACCCTGGCCCCGTTGTACCTGATCAGCGGAGACGAGCCGCTGCTGGTGGACGAGGCGCGGGAGCGGATCCGCACCGCGGCCCGGGAGCGGGGGTTTCTGGAGCGGGAGATCCTGACTGTGGAGACCGGGTTCGACTGGGGCCGGCTGGCGGCCGCTGCCGACAACCTGTCCCTGTTCGGGGAGCGCCGGGTGTTGGAACTGCGCCTGCCCGGTGGCAAGCCCGGGGAGGCCGGCGGACGGGAACTGGTCCGCTACGCTGAGCGACCGCCCCAGGATACCGTGCTGGTGGTGTTGTGCCCGAAGCTGGAAGGCGCTGCCCAGCGCAGCGCTTGGTACCAAGCACTGGATCGCGTCGGCGGCATGGTGACGGTGTGGCCGGTGGACCGGGGCCGGTTGCCGGAGTGGATTACTCAGCGCATGCGCACCCGGGGGCTGGAACCGGCGCCGGAGGTGGCGGCGCTGTTGGCGGAGCGGGTGGAGGGCAACCTGCTGGCCGCCGCCCAGGAGGTGGATAAGCTCTTCCTGCTCCACGGGCCCGGTCGGGTGGACCTGGAGACGGCGACCCGGGCGGTGACGGACAGCGCACGGTTCAGCATCTACGACTTGGTGGACAGCGTCCTGGAGGGTAGTCTGCCCCGGGTGGTCCGGGTGCTGAACGGGGTGCGGGCGGAGGGCACAGATCCGGTACTGGTGCTCTGGGCCCTGTCCCGGGAGGTGCGGGGCCTGGCGCGCATGGCCCAGGCGGTGCGGGACGGGGCCACCCTGGCGCGGGTGTTGGCGGAGCACGGGGTATGGGAGCGCCGCAAGCCCCTGGTGAGCCGCGGGCTGCGCCGTCACCCGGTGGCGGTGTGGCGCGCGTTGCTGTGCCGCTGCGCCCGGATCGACCGCGTCATCAAGGGGGCGGAGGCGGGCAGCCCGTGGCAGGAATTGTTACAATTGGGGCTTGCCGTGGCTGGCGGGGAGCCCATGGACAGTGCGCTCTCCGGTTGATCGGTCGAGGATCCAATGCTGCACGCGCAACACGATAATGCGATGTCGGACGTGACGGCCTACATGGACGACGTGGGCCGGCGCGCACGCGCCGCCGCCCGGGTCATGGGGCGCGCCGAGACCGCGGCCAAGGACCGTGCCCTGGAAGCCATCGCCACCGCCCTGGAGGGGTCCCGCGCGGAACTTGCGGCGGCCAACCGCAGGGATCTGGAGGCGGGCCGCGCCCAGGGGCTGGACGCGGCGTTGCTGGATCGGTTGGAACTCACCCCATCGCGTATTGACGCCATGGCCACGGGCCTGCGCCAGGTCGCGGCGCTCGCGGATCCCATCGGGGAGGTGACGGATCTGAAATACCGGCCTTCCGGGATCCGGGTCGGACGCATGCGGGTGCCACTGGGGGTGATCGGCATCATCTATGAGTCGCGTCCCAACGTCACCGCGGACGCCGCCGGCTTGTGTTTGAAGGCCGGCAATGCGGCTATCCTGCGCGGCGGCTCCGAGGCGCTGCACTCCAATCAGGCCATCGCCACCTGCATCCACCACGGGCTGGAGGCGGCGGGCCTCACGGCGGACGCGGTCCAGGTGGTGGCCACCACGGATCGTGCCGCGGTCGGCGCGATGCTGACTATGAAGGCGTACATCGACGTGATTGTGCCGCGCGGCGGCAAGGGACTGGTGGAACGTGTCAGCCGCGAGGCCCAGGTGCCGGTGATTAAACACCTGGATGGCGTGTGCCACGTCTACATCGATGATCGCGCCGATCTGGGCAAGGCGGTAGCGGTGGCCTACAACGCCAAGACCCAGCGCTACGGCACCTGCAACACGATGGAGACCCTATTGGTGGCTGAGGGGATTGCGCCGCAGGTGCTACCGGTGCTCGGGGCACGCTACCGGGATGCAGGCGTGGAATTGCGGGGTTGCGAACGTACCCAGGCGCTGCTCGGCGATGTCCGGCCCGCGACCCCGGCGGACTGGGGGGCCGAATACCTGGCACCGGTACTCGCCATCCGGGTGGTGGCGGATCTCGACGCGGCCATCGAACACATCGAGCGTTATGGTTCCCACCACACCGACGCGATCGTGACCGAGGACTACACCCGCGCGCTGCGTTTCCTGCGCGAGGTGGATTCCAGTTCGGTGATGGTGAACGCGTCCACCCGGCTTGCCGACGGGTTTGAATATGGTCTGGGGGCGGAGATCGGCATCAGCACCGACAAGCTCCATGCCCGTGGTCCGGTGGGTCTCGAGGGACTGACCACCCTCAAGTACGTGGTGTTGGGCGACGGACATCTGCGTACCTGATGGGTATCCGGCCCGGCACCACCAACCTGGGTTTGCGGCGTGGCAGGATACCGCCCCACGAGGGGGTGGCCGCGGTCGCCTGCGTCTGTGCTCCATGCGCCGCGGCATCGGTTCCCTGATGCCCATCGGGATCCTCGGCGGTACCTTCGATCCGGTCCACTTTGGACACCTGCGCGCGGCCCTGGAGGTGCTCCAGGACATGGAACTGGATGAGGTGCGGGTGATTCCCAGCCACACTCCCCCCCACCGTGCGGCGCCGGTGGCCTCCCCCGACCAGCGGCTGCGCATGGTGCAGGCCGCCGTGGAGGGGGTGACGGGTCTGCGTGTGGATCGCCGCGAACTGGACCGGGGTGGCATTTCCTATACCGTGGATACCCTGCTGTCGCTGCACGCCGAGACCGGTGTGCCCCCCTTGTGCCTGATTCTGGGTACCGACGCCTTTTGCGGTTTGGGGAGCTGGCATCGCTGGCGCGAACTGCCGTCGTTGTGCCACTTCGTGGTGGTCCAGCGGCCCGGTTGGGAGCCGCCCCGCGACGGGGCGGCGGCGGACTTGTTGCGCGCCGGGGAGACCCGCGATCCGGCGCAGCTGAAGCGCGCCGGTGGGGGGCAGGTGCTGCGCCACACCGTGACTCAGCTGGATGTGTCGGCGTCGCGGATCCGCACCGCTATTCAGGCGGGCAAGAGCCCGCGTTTCCTGCTGCCAGACGCGGTCTGGCGGCTGATCCAGACGGAGGGACTGTACCGTTGAGACGAGACCCTATGGACCACCCGCTGCGCGGCGATTCCGGGGCGTGGTACCGATGACGGATTCAGAACGTTTGCTGGACGCCGTGCGCGCCGCCTTGGAAGGACTCAAGGCCCTAGACCTGCGGGTCATCGACGTGCGCGGGCTGACGACCATCACCGATTATATGGTAATCGCCAGCGGGACATCGGACCGCCACGTGCGGTCCCTGGCGGGCCGTGTCGTGGCTGCCGCCCGGGAACTCGACGTGCGTCCGCTGGGGACCGAAGGCGAACGTGAAGGGGAATGGATCCTCGTGGACCTGGAGGATGTGGTGGTGCATGTCATGCTGTCCCGCGCCCGGGATTTCTACCAGTTGGAGCGTCTGTGGTCCATGGAGGACGATACCATTGCGCGCCGTACCAAGACGCGCGAACAACCGGAGTGAATCCCGTTAGCGGACTCCGCCTCGCGCCGGACGGCGGGGTTGCGGGTCCCGGCGCGTCGCAGGTCTCGGCACGCCCATGCGCATCCGCCTGATTACCACCGGGACCCGGGCGCCGGAATGGATCCGGCAGGGGACCGAGGAATATCGCCGCCGGCTGCCGCCGGAATGCGCCCTCGAAGTGGTGGAGATCGCGCCCGGGCGGCGTGGACGCAAGGGCGATGACGTGGCACGCGCGGTACGCGACGAAGGGACGCGTCTGCTCGCAGCGGTACCGGTGGGCGCGCGGGTCTGGGTCCTGGACGAGCGCGGCCAGGAGTGGAATACCCGAGAGCTGGCGGAACGGCTCGCGGGGTGGCTACATGACGGGCGCGACCTGGCCTTGCTGGTGGGTGGTGCCGATGGCCTGTCGGAGGAATGCCGCGGCCGCGCGGAGGGCGCGTGGTCCCTGTCGCGGCTCACGCTGCCCCATCGTTTGGTACGGGTACTGGCAGCAGAGCAATTGTACCGGGCTTGGTCTCTGTTGGCGCATCACCCTTACCACCGGGACTGAACGGGCGCCGCCGCGGCGCTGGGATTTGTCATGCACATCAGGATTGTCCGTGCGCCAGCGGCGGCGCGCGGGCACAGGATGGACTTACGATGATGGACGCCCTACCGCAGATCTACCTTGCCTCCACTTCCCCGCGGCGCCGCGCGCTGTTGGAACAGATCGGCGTGGGCTATCGTAGCGTGCTGGCCGCGGTGGATGAGACCTGCCGGGAGGGCGAGCGGCCGGAGGACTACGTGGTCCGCCTCGCCCTGGCCAAGGCCCATGGCGGGTGGCGCGAACTTCCGGCGGGGTGCGAGCGCCCGGTGTTGGGCGCCGATACGGCGGTGGTGGTCGAGAACCGGATCCTCGGCAAACCCGCTGATCGGGAATCGGCCCTGGCGACGCTGACGCGTTTGTCCGGGCGCAGCCACCACGTGTTCAGCGCGGTGGCCATGGTGGAACAGGGGCGCGCGGCCACGCGTCTGGATGTGAGTTCCGTAACGTTCCGGGTGTTGACCCGCGCTGAGTGCGAGGCCTACTGGGACACCGGGGAACCCGCAGACAAGGCGGGTGCTTATGCGATCCAGGGGCGTGGCGCGGTGTTTGTGCGTCGCCTGGAGGGCAGCTATTCCGCGGTGATGGGCCTGCCGCTGTTTGAAACGGCGGAGCTACTGCGCGCGTTTGGGATCACAGTGCCCGGTGTCGTCTGAACGGCGCGCCGGCGTTCCTGTCACAGGTTAAGGACATGAGTGAAGAGATCCTGATCAACGTCACCCCCCAGGAGACCCGTGTCGCCCTGGTGGAGAACGGCATGCTGCAGGAAGTCTACATCGAACGCGAGCGCCGCCGCGGGATCGTGGGCAACATCTGCAAGGGCCGCGTCTCGCGGGTGTTGCCGGGCATGGAGGCGGCGTTCGTGGAGGTGGGCCTGGAGCGCACCGCGTTCCTGCATGCCTCCGACGTCTATTCCCTGGCCGGCGACGAGCGCCCCAACGGGGACGTGGCGGAGACCATCAGCCAGTTACTTCAGGAAGGTCAGCAGGTGCTGGTCCAGGTGGTGAAGGACCCATTGGGTACCAAGGGCGCGCGTCTCACCACCCATATCACCGTGCCGTCCCGCTACCTTGTATTCATGCCCGGGGCGCGCAACGTGGGGGTGTCCCAGAAGATCGAGGACGAGGCAGAGCGGCTGCGCCTGCGAGAGATCGTGCACGCGCTGGCGGGCGCCACCGAAGTTGGCGGGTTCATCGTGCGCACCGCGGCGGAAGGCGCGACCGAAGAGGCGCTTCGCGCCGATATGGAATTCCTGCGTCGCCTTTGGGCCTCGATCCAGGAACGCGCGGCCAGCGCCGGACCTGGCACCGTGGTCCACGAGGACCTGCCACTGGCGCTGCGCACCCTGCGCGACCTGGTTGCGGCGGAGGTGGAGAAGGTGCGCATCGACTCGCGCCTCACCTACCAGCGGGCGCTCGAGTTCGCGGGCAAGTTCATCCCCGAGATCGCCGATCGTATCGAATACTATCCGGGCGAGCGTCCGGTGTTCGACCTCTACGGTGTGGAGGACGAGATCCAGAAGTCACTGCAGCGCCGAGTGCAGCTCAAGTCCGGGGGGTATCTGATCATTGACCAGCCGGAGGCGATGACCACCATCGACGTCAATACCGGTGCCTATGTAGGTCATCGCAATTTGGAAGAGACGATATTCAAGACCAACCTGGAGGCGGCGCAGGCCATCGCCCGGCAACTGCGGCTGCGCAACCTGGGGGGCATCATCATCATCGACTTCATCGACATGGCTCTGGAAGACCACCGTAAGCAGGTGTTGCGGGCCCTGGAGAAGAGCTTGGAGCGCGACTACGCGCGCAGTCAGATCTGCGATGTATCGCCTCTGGGTCTGGTGGAGATGACCCGCAAGCGTACCCGGGAGAGCCTGGGCCACGTGCTGTGCGAGTCGTGCCCGGCCTGCGGCGGGCGCGGCAGCCTGAAGACGCCGGAGACCGTTTGCTACGAGATCTTCCGGGAGATTTTGCGCTCCGCGCGCCAGTTCGATGCCGAAAAACTGCTGGTATTGGCGTCCCAGGAGGTGGTGGATCTGCTGCTGGACGAGGAGTCCACCAGCCTTGCGGAGCTGGAGGAGTTCGTGGGCAAGCCGGTGAAGCTCCAGGTCGAGGCCCTGTATACGCAGGAACAGTTCGATGTGGTGCTGATGTAGTGCGCCGTGCGTCCCGGGTATGCCATCCGATGGTCTGGCGTTCCCGATTCCCGCGGTCGGCGCGGTCCGTGGAGCCGCGGAGAAAACCATGGGCATGAAGCATGTGGGACGCGGGCTGTGGTACGCGGTGGCGGCGTTGGTGATCCTGGCCGCCGTCGCCGTGGCCGCGGTCCGCGCCTTGTTGCCGATGACCACCCACTATCAGCGACAGATCGAGGCACTGGCAGGGCGGTATCTCGGGTTGCCGGTGCAGTGCTCGCGAGTGGACGCGCGCTGGTACGGACTGCACCCGGTGCTCCAGCTCCAGAACGTGGTACTGCGCGATCCGCAGCGCGGCGGGGTCCTGCTGCGGGTGCGGGAGGTGCGCCTGGGGGTCAACCTGGGGGCGCTATTGGAGCGGCACTTGGAGCCTGCCACCATCACCCTGGAGGGCGCCACCCTGTCCTTGGTTCGGGATCCGGACGGGCGTATTCATCCCGCGGACGTCCCGCCCGGCGCCAGGTTGGCGCCGGAGCAACTGCTGGCGCGGTTCGCCGCCATTGGCGCGGTTCGCCTCCGGGTCACCGGCAGCGACCTGCTGTGGTGGGACCGGCAGGCGGGTGCCGCGCCGGTGCGGTTCACCCGCGTGGCGGTGTCCCTGGAGCGGAGTGGTCGGGGCTACCTGCTCAGCGGCGCGGCGGATCTGCCCACCTCCTTTGGCCATCAGGTGTCCTTCGTGGCGGAGTCGGATGGCACTGGACCACGCCCTCTGGAGACGGGTGGGCGGTTCTATCTGCGCGGGGTGGGCCTGAACGTCCCGGCCTGGACCCGCGGACGGTCCGTGGCGGGGATCCGTGCGGCGGGCGGCCGCGCCGACCTGGAGGTGTGGGGCGCGTGGGCCGGCGGGCGGCTCGAGTCCCTCGAAGGAAAGGCCCAGCTGCGTGCGCTGCGGCTGCGTGGCGCCGGCGCGCCCGCCTTTGCTGCAGACCAGGCGAGCGGGCGCTTCGCCTTCGGACGCGCGGGCGCCGCGTGGTGGGTGCGCCTCCAGGACTTGGTGGTGCAACGGGATGCCCAGGCGCCGCAGGTCATGAATCTCACCCTGGTGCGGCGTCCCGCGGTGGGGACGGTTGCGCCGCAGTGGGAAGTGCGGGCCGACCGTTTGCGGCTGCGGGAGGTGGCGGCCCTGTTCCAGCTCAGTGACGTTCCCAACGCGGCGCTACGCGCCGCGTTGCAGGCCCTGCATCCCGAGGGTGAGTTGCGGAATCTGACCGCGCGTCTGCAAGACGTCGTTGGACATGGGCCGCGCTACAGCCTGCGCGGGCGTTTCGAAGATCTCTCCAGCGGCGCCTGGGGCCGCTGGCCCGCGGTCGCCGGACTTACCGGCCGGGTGGACGCCGGCCCGGACGGGGTGCAGCTGGACCTGGACAGCCGCGGCGTGCGCGTGGACGCCGCCGAATGGTTTGCCGCGCCACTGACTTTCGACCGGCTGTCCGGGCGGCTCACCCTGACGCGGTCGGGTGCCGCGGGTTGGGTGCTGCAGACCCCGGATCTCGCGCTGGCCAACGCGGACTTGGCGGCCCGTGCACGGCTGTTGCTGGAATGGCCCTCCGGCTCCGGATCTCCAGTGGTGGACCTCCAAGTGAACCTGGAGCGGGGCAGCATGGCGGCGGTGCGCCGCTACCTGCCGATCCACGGCATCCCGCCCCATGGGCGCGCGTGGATGGACCGCGCGCTGGTAAGCGGTGACATCGTCTCCGGGGTCGTGGTGTTGCAGGGTCCGCTGCGCGAGTTTCCGTTCCCGGGCGGCACCGGCACCTTCGAGGCCCGTTTCAACGTCTCCGACGTGATCCTGGACTACGACCGGGACTGGCCGCGCATGGAGGACGTCGAGGCGGAGGTGGTGTTCCGGGGGGATGCCCTGAACGTGCACTTGGTGAGTGCTAAGGTGTTTGATGTGTCGGTGTTGGGGGCCGACGCGCGGATCCCCCGCCTCGGCCGCGGCCAGGTCATCGAGATGCACCTGCGTGCCCAGGGTCCGGCCGCGGATCTGCTGCGTATCCTCCAGGAAAGCCCGGTGCACAAGACCCATGGGGCGTTCCTGGACGGTCTGCAGGCCGGAGGCGCTGCGCGCCTGGACTTCCAGCTCCAGTTCCCGACCGAGGATCCCGAGGCGCGCCGTTACTCGGGTACCGTGGCGTTTTCCGACGGGATGCTGGACGGTGCGGCCTGGGGCCTGAATCTGCAGAACATCAATGGCACCCTGGCATTTTCCGACCACAGTTATCAGGCATCGGGCATCGATGCGATGCTGGATGGGCGTGCCGTGACCATCGGGGTGAGCACCCCCGCCGGGGAGTCCCGCAGCACCGTGCGGGTGGCGGGTGCGGTGGCCGCTACCTCCCTGGCCCAGTGGAGCCCCATGGCGGCCCACTGGTTGAAGGGGACCACTGCCTGGGACGCGGCACTGGTGATTCCCTGGCAACCCACCGGCGCCAAGGTCCCGGAACTGCCCCTGACCTTGCACACGGATCTACACGGCATGGCGGTGGATCTGCCGGCGCCGTTTGGCAAGACCGCGGCGCGCGATCGGGAACTGTGGCTGGAGACCACCGTGCCGCGTCGTCCCGACGCGCCGGTACAGTTGCGCTACGGAAAGGTACTGAGCGGGGTCCTGTCCCGGGAGAGCGGGGTGCCGGAGCCCGGCGAGTGGTGGTTTGCGCGCCTGGACAGCCCGGTGGTGAGCGGCAAAGTGTGGGTGCCGGTGACCTACCCCAAGGGGCCCGCGGTGGTCATGGACCTGGACCGTCTGCAGTTGCCTTCCGCCGCCACTGGGGGCGGTGCGGCCCCGGATCCACGCGGGTTGCCGGCGCTGCGTATCAGCAGTCGGCAGTTCCGCTACGGGGACCAGGAATTGGGGCAGTTGTCGCTGCAGGCGGTGCGGGTGGCGCAAGGCCTGCGGGTGGAACATCTCTCTCTGACGTCCGCGCGGATGCACCTGGAGGGCAGCGGTGAGTGGCTCGACCTGGGCGGGGGGCGCCAGGAGACCCGGTTCGCCGGGGCCCTGACGAGTCCCGATCTGGGGCGTCTTATCGCCGGCTTCGGGTTTGCCGGCAGCGTGCGTGGCGGCAAGACCCAATGCGATATGACGGTGCACTGGCCCGATGGGCCTACGCGAGTGGGGCTCAAGGGACTGCAGGGAACCTTCAAGCTGAAGGTCGACAAAGGGCGGCTTGTGGACGTGAGCCCGGGCGCCGGCCGGGTCTTCGGTCTGCTCAGCCTGCAGGCACTGCCGCGGCGCCTGTCCCTGGATTTCAGCGACCTGTTCAAGAAGGGTTTCAGTTTCGACCACCTCCAGGGGACCTTCAGCCTGCGCAACGCAAATGCGTATACCGACAACCTGACCCTGAAGGGCCCGTCGGCGGATCTGGTGATCACTGGGCGTATCGGCCTGCTGGCCCGGGACTATGATCAGACGGTCACGGTGCTGCCAAATCTGGGGGGAAGCCTGCCCCTTGCCGGGGCTTTGGCGGGGGGGCCGGCGGTGGGAGCGGCGCTGTTCGTTGCCGAGCACATGTTGCGCGGGCCGATCCAGGACATCACCCGCTATCAGTACTCCGTGACCGGGTCCTGGGAGCACCCGGTGGTGACCCGCACCGCTGGGGGATTGGCCGGGTTTTTGGAAGGCTCCCCGGCGCCGCGCCCGGGGATCGCGCCGACACTCGCCATCCCCAAACCGGAACGGCTACCCGCTGCGCCCGTGCGCCCTTAACCCGCATTTCCCAATGGATTTCGTCTCACCGGCGCCGCGGGTGTAGGGAATAGCCCGGCGCGGGCGCGCGCAGCGCTGCCCATGATTGGAGGCCGGTCCTGACTTCCGGCTATGAGGGGGTCGGTGATGCGCGATCGGCTTATGGTATTCTGAGGGCATGATGCGTATCGCAGTCCCGTCGATGTCCGCTGTTTCCGGCACGGCCTGGGAGACCTGACCGGTGTCCAAGCCGCAACGGGTGGCCGCCGTGCAGATGGCCTCGGGTCCCCATGTCCACGCCAACCTCCTGGAAGCCGAGCGGTTGATCGGCCAGGCGGCGGCCGCTGGCGCCGGTTTGGTAGTGCTGCCGGAGAACTTCGCTATCATGGGGATGCAGGAAACCGACAAGGTGGCGGCCTGCGAACCCGAAGGCAGCGGTCCCATACAGGACTTCCTGGCCAACCAGGCGCTGCGCCACGGGATCTGGCTGGTGGGCGGTACCGTGCCGCTGGAGGCCAGCGTCCCTGATAAAGTGCGTGCCGCGTGTCTGGTCTTCGATCTCCGCGGTCGCCGCGTGGCCCGCTACGACAAGCTGCACTTGTTCGATGTCCATCTGGTGGCCAGCGCGGAGCGCTACACGGAGTCCCAGACCATTGAACCTGGGGACCGCGCCGTGGTGCTCGATACCCCCTTCGGGCGGCTCGGGCTGGCGGTGTGTTATGATTTACGGTTCCCGGAGCTGTTTCGTCGCCTGCTGGATGACGGTGCGGAACTGCTTGCGATGCCCTCTGCCTTCACCGCGGTCACTGGCAAGGCGCATTGGGCGACCCTGGTGCGGGCGCGGGCGATCGAGAACCTTTGCTACATGATCGCGGCGGCCCAGGGTGGCTATCATCTGAACGGCCGTGAGACCCACGGCGACACCATGATCGTGGACCCCTGGGGCACGGTCCTGGACCGGCTCACACGGGGCTCGGGCATCGTCTGCGGGGATCTCGACGCGGCGCGGCTGCGCACCACGCGGCGCAATTTTCCGGCCATCGACCATCGGCGCCTGTACTGCGACCTGCCCGATCCGAAACACAGCGAAGACCACCATGCGTAACGCACTGGACATCGCCAAACATCGCATCCTCGATCCCTCAGGGCTCACCGAGTCGGACCTGGATCAGGTGTTCCAGCGCCTGCTGGGCCCGTCGGTGGACAGCGCAGATCTCTATTTCCAGGCCAGCCGCCACGAGTCCTGGTCCCTGGAGGACGGGATCGTCAAGGACGGCAGCCACAGCATCGAGCAGGGCGTCGGGGTGCGGGTGATCAGTGGCGAGAAGACCGGTTTCGCCTACTCCGACGAGATCTTGCTGCCGGCGCTGCTCGAAGCCTCCCAGGCGGCCCGGGCCATAGCCCGCAGTGGCGGCGAGGGCACGCTGCAGGCATGGAACCGGCGCACCGGTCATCAACTCTATGTGCCGCTGGATCCGCTGGACACCCTGTCTGCTGCTGACAAGATAGCGTTGCTGCGCAGCGTGGACGAGGAGGCGCGACGTCAGGATCCACGCGTGCAGGAGGTGATGATCAGTCTGGCGGCGGGTCAGGACGTGATCCTGGTGGCCGCCGCCGATGGTACCTTGGCCGCTGACGTGCGGCCCCTGGTGCGCCTCAATGTGGTCGTGATCGTGGAGCAGAACGGGCGTCGCGAACAGGGCTCCTTCGGGGGCGGCGGGCGTTTCGGTTACCCCTATTTTCAGGAACAGGGGCGCGCCCTGCACTATGCCCGCGAGGCCGTGCGCCAAGCCCTGGTGAACCTGGACGCGGTGGCCGCTCCTGCCGGTACCATGACCGTGGTGCTCGGGCCGGGCTGGCCTGGGGTGCTGCTGCACGAGGCGGTGGGCCATGGTCTGGAGGGCGACTTCAACCGCAAGGGCACCTCCGCGTTTGCCGGACGTATGGGCGAGAAGGTGGCCTCCGCGGGATGCACGGTGGTGGATGACGGAACGCTGGCCCAGCGCCGCGGCTCTCTCAACGTGGACGACGAAGGCACGCCTACCCAGTGCACTGTGCTTATCGAGAACGGCGTGCTCAAGGGGTTCCTGCAGGACAAACTCAATGCCCGGCTGATGAACATGGCGGCCACCGGCAACGGGCGGCGTGAGTCCTACGCGCACCTGCCCATGCCGCGTATGACCAACACCTACATGTTGGCCGGGGAGCATGACCCGGAGGCGATCATCGCGTCCGTGGATCGGGGCCTGTATGCCGTCAACTTCGGTGGCGGCCAGGTGGACATCACCTCCGGCAAGTTCGTGTTCTCCGCCAGCGAGGCGTACCTGATCGAGAACGGCAAGGTGACCCGTCCGGTCAAGGGCGCCACCCTGATCGGCAACGGCCCCGATGTGCTCACCCGGGTCAGCATGGTGGGCAACGATCTGGAGCTGGACGCCGGGATCGGCACTTGCGGCAAGGAAGGCCAGAGTGTCCCGGTAGGCGTCGGGCAGCCGACGCTGCGGGTGGACCAGTTGACCGTGGGTGGGACCCAGGCTTGACGGACTTTGCGGAGGTAACCAGCGGGAGTGCAGATCATGGCCGAGACCACGCAATCGTCCCTGTTCCTGACCGAGCGCGCGTTGCCCAGGGAGCCGGGCGACGGCAACGTTGTGCAGTGGCACGCGTTCCGGCGCCGCGAGGATGCCGAACGTTTCGGCCCCGCAGTGCGGCTCGGCCCTGGCCAACGGTTGGTGGGCGGACACACCCGGGACAGTGTCGGCCCCCTGTGGTGGGTGGGGGTCCAGGTGGACGACCTGTCCCGCTGGGGCAACCGGCAGGCTATCAACAAGCGCGCCGGCTAGGCGTGTGTCCGAGTAATCTGTGAATGGCGCGGCGGGTGGGCGAACGCGGAACGTTTCGGAATCCGTGGGTGAGTCCCGCGGGCCCGCCGCACGCGACCGACCGGGAAGTGGGCCGGTTTGATACGGCCACATTCGCTCCGCGATTCGTCGGGCAGCCCCCTGCACTGCGGTGGTGCCGACCCGTTTGGTGTCACCGACCTTTTCCGATCCGCTGGAGCTGACCCATCCCATGAGTAAGCCGCTGACCAAAGCCGTTGACGCGGTACCGGATCCCTCCGAACTCGAACCCCTGGTGCAGCAGATCCTGGACGAGTCCCGCCGCCAGGGGGCCAGTGCCGCCGAGGCCGGCGTCAGCAGCGAGATCGGCTTGTCGGTGAACGTGCGTCTGGGCGAGGTGGAGACCGTGGAATACCACCGCGACCGCGGGCTCGGGGTCACGGTGTATTTCGGCGCCCGCAAGGGCTCGGCGAGTACCGCGGATCTACGCACCGACACCGTGCGCGACACCGTGCGCGCCGCCTGCGACATCGCCCGGTATACCGCCGAGGACCCGTACGCCGGCCTTGCCGATGCCGCACGCATGGCCCGGGTCATCCCGCAACTGGACCTGGATCATCCCTGGATGCTGAACGCCGATGCCGCCATCGAGCTGACGCTGGCCTGCGAGAACGCGGCACGGGAGCTGGACCCGCGCATTACCAACTCCGAGGGCGCCGGCGTCAATAGCCACCGCGGTATCCGCGTGTATGCCAATACCCACGGCTTTATGGGGGGCTACGCCAGCACCCGTCACAGCCTGAGTTGCGCGGTGATCGCCCAGTCTGAGCAGGGCATGCAGCGCGACTACTGGTACACCGTGGCCCGTGACCGCACCGAGTTGGAGTCCGCGGAGGCGGTGGGCCGCCGCGCCGCGCAACGCACCCTGCACCGCCTCGACGCCAAGCGGCTGAGTACCCGCCAAGCCCCGGTGATCTACGCCGCTGAACTGGCCGGCGGACTGTTGGGCCACTTTTTGAGCGCGATCCGCGGCGGCAACCTCTACCGCAAGGCCTCGTTCCTGGTGGATCACCTGGGCAAGCCGGTGTTCCCGTCCTTCGTACAGATCCAGGAACAGCCCCATCTGCCCAAGGCCCTGGGCAGCGCCCCGTTTGATTCGGAAGGCGTGGAGACCCGTGCCCGTGCGTTGGTGAAGGACGGTGTGCTGCAAGGCTACCTGCTGGACAGCTACGCGGCACGCAAGCTGGGCATGGAGACCACCGGCAACGCCGGCGGCGCCCACAACGTCATTATCCAACCTGGCGACCACGACTTGGATGGGTTGCTGCGCGAGATGGGCACCGGTCTGCTGGTCACCGAACTGATGGGGCACGGCATTAACCTGCTCACGGGTGATTACTCCCGGGGCGCTGCAGGCTATTGGGTGGAGGGGGGCGAACTCCAGTACCCGGTGGAGGAGATCACCGTCGCCGGTAACCTGCGGGACATCTACCGCGGCCTCGCGGCGGTGGGCCGCGATGTCGATCCCCGCGGCAACGTGCGCACCGGTTCCCTGCTCATCGAACGCATGACGATCGCCGGCGAGTAGGGTCGCGGCGCGTCGTCCGTGCGGCGAGCACGGATGAGCTATGGAAGCTACGGCGCGTAGTGTGCGTACGCCCGATGAATCTTGCCTTCGGCGTTGAAATGGAATACCTCCGCGGCAAGTCCTCGGGGCCCGCGGTAGTGCAGGGTAATGCTGTTTACTCCGATCAGGGTCGCGAGCCATTCGAAATGCAGGTCGGGGGCCCGCTCCAGCGCCCTGGCCCAATAGGCGCCGACCTTTTCCTTGCCCGCCAAGGTCCCCGACGGCTCCCCTGCGATGTCGATGATGACGGGTGAGGACATCTCGAAGTCGTCGGTGTAGTGGGAGAGGATCTGCTCCAGGTCATGACGGTTCCAGGCGTCGATCCACTGGGTGGCGAAGCGTTCGGCGAAATTCCTGTCCAGCATGGAGGCCTCGATTCGGGGATTGGGGATGGCGGAACCGGTCCCGATACCTGATCACGGTTTCCCGAAGATCGCCTCTTCGAGACCCCATTTCCCTGCCAGGGTCTCGGTGGCGTTGAGCAACTCTTCGGCGCGCGCCGGGTGGTTGAAACGGCCCTCGGCCAGCCAGCGCAGGGCGGTATCCCGGTCCGGAGCGAGGGCCAGCAGGTGGATCAACTCGCCGGCCTCGGCGCCCACGATCTCCCCGCCCAGCAGGGCGCCGGTGTCCATGTCCGCCAGCAGCCGCACGAACCCTTCGGGATCCCCCTGGGCGAGCGCGCAGGGTGAGGTGTCGAAGGCCGCGAACCCCACCGCCGGTTCGTACTCGCGCTCCTCCGCCTCGTCGTCGTTCATACCCAGTCGCGCCAGTTCCAGGGCGCTGTAGACCACGAACGGTACCCAGCCGTCATCCTTGCGCCGGGTGTTGCCAGTGATCAGATTGTGTACCGCGACGGTGGCATCCGCCAGGGCCTGGTTGGAGGTCATTTCATGCCCGGCGCAATCGCCGATGGCATATACGTTCGGCGCCGCGGTCTGCAGGAATTCATCGCGCTGGATGTAGCCGTGGGCGTCGGTCTCAATCCCGGCGGTGTTCAGGCCCAGGTCCGTGGTGTGGGGCCGGCGCCCGGTGCCTAGCAGGAGCCAGTCCATGGTCATGATCCGGCCGTCCTCCAGGGTTAGATGCACGCCGGCACCGTCAGTGGTGGCGGTGCGCAGCCGTGCACCGGGGTGGGTCTCGATCCCGTAGCGGTCCAGGGCGGTGCCCAGGGCGGAACGCGCCTGGGGTGTAAAGCGAGTCCGGTGCAGCGGTGCGGAGCGCGGCAGCCACACGACTTCCTTCCCCAGCAAGCGCAGGATATAGGCGAATTCGGTGGCGACCACGCCGCTGCCCAGCACGCCTACCCGCTGGCCGGACGGCGGCGGTTCGTCGAACAGCATGTCGGTGTTGAGGATGCGCCCGGGGGTGAGCGTCAGGTCCATGTCTCCGGGCAGGGAGGCGTTGGCGCCAGTAGCGAGAATAATATGGTGGGCGTGCAGTTCCCGTTCGCCGTCCGTCCCGCTTACCTGCACGCGGCCCGGACCCGCGAGCCGTCCGTGGCCCTCGATGGTGCGGATACTCAGGCGTTTCATATAGTCCAGGTAACTGTCCCGTACCGTTCGGACCACTTGGTGCTGGTGGCGCCAAGCACCCGCCAGGTCCGCCTGCAGGGTACCGGACAGACCGCGGTCCGCGAATCCCGCCGACGCTGCTACCAAGCGTGCTGTGTGGTACCAGTCCTTCTTGGGGACGCAGCCGCGGTTGAGGCAGCAGCCGCCCCATACTCCCGCCTCCACGATCGCTACCCGCAGGTCCCGCAGGGTAGCCAACACCGCCGCCCGGTATCCGCCGGGCCCGGAGCCGATGATGACCAGATCAAAGGTTTCGGTCATGGGGAACGGGGCCTCATAGGAGCGGGGACGCGGACGGGTCAGGTCAGGAACAGGGACGCGAGTCCAAGGAAGGAGAAAAACCCCATTACGTCGGTAACAGTGGTCAGCACGACGGTGCCGGCCAGCGCCGGGTCGATGCCGAGCCGGCGTTCCACCAGGGGGATAGCCACTCCCGCCAGCGCCGCGCACAGCAGGTTGATGACCATGGCTGCGGCGATGATGCCCCCCAGGCGCAAGTTATCGAACCATGCCACCACCACCACCGCTACCACTGCCGCCCACAACAGGCCGTTCAGCACCGACACCGCGACCTCCTTGAACAACAGCCAGCGCACGTTGGTTTCCCCCAGTTGCCCGAGGGCCAAGCCGCGGATGACGAGGGTGAGGGTCTGGCTCCCGGCGATGCCACCCATGCTGGCCACGATCGGCATAAGCACCGCGAGCGCGACGACCTGATTGATGGTGTGCTGGAACAGGCCCACGACGGAGGAGGCGAGGAAGGCGGTGAGGAGATTGATCCCCAGCCATAGCGCGCGGCGTCGGGCGGCCGGCAGTACCGGGGAGAAGATGTCATCCTCCTCGCTGAGCCCGGTGAGGCTCATGAGTGAGTGCTCGGCCTCGTCCCGGATTACGTCGACCACGTCGTCGATGGTGATGCGCCCCAGCAGCCGCCCGCTGTCGTCCACCACCGGCGCCGAGACCAGGTCCCGGCGCTCGAACAGGTTGGCGACTTCGCGTTCCGGTGTGGTGGCCGCGATCCCCTCCAGTTCTCCGTCCATGACCTCGGCGACAGTGAGATCGGGGTCTTTGGTGAGCAGTTCGGTGAGTGGCAGCACGCCCAAATAGTGGTCGTGGCGGTTGACCACGATCAGATTATCAGTGAGCGCGGGGATCGCGCCGCGCAGGCGCAGATAACGCAGTACCACGTCCAGGGTGACATCGGCCCGTACCGTGATGGTGTCCGTGTTCATCAGGCCGCCGGCGCTGTCCTCCCGGTAGGAGAGCACCTGTTCCAGGCGCTGGCGGTTCTGCTTGTCCATGGAGCGCAGCACCTGCTGGATCACGGTATTCGGCAGGGTTTGCAGCAGATCCGCCAGGTCGTCCGTGTCGAGGCCCGCAGTGGCGGCTATCAGCTCCCGGGTATCCATGGTGCGGATTAGTCGGGCACGAACCTCCTCGTTGACGTGTACCAGTACGTCACCCTCGTTTTCCTGTGCCACGAGTTCCCAAACGATTTCCCGCTGCGGGCTCGGCATTGATTCCAGCAGGTGCGCAATCTCGGCCGGGTGCAGGTCGTTGACCATGGCCCGAAGCTTACGCAGGGTTCCACTTTCCAACGCCTCAGCCGCGACTTGGAGGATATCTTTTACGTGTTGCTTTTCGGCGGTTTTGGGCATGGGGACACCCACTCGTGCGGTATTGGGTCCGAAGAACGGGGCACCGCCGGACGGCGATGTTTCACGGTGTGACGCGCCGTGTCCGGGAGCACCGGCCAGCGTTAGTGTATCGGGTATCGTGAATCGGGTCTACGGCGCGGCCGATGCCCACTTGTTCAGAGCGGACTGAGTTTACGGAACAGTGCCTCCGCCACATCCGGCCCGCTGGCGTCGAGCAACTGCCTGGAAAGGACCATGAGTTCGCTGGCATCGCTGTTGGTCACGATGCGCTTGACCTCCAGGAGCGAGGCCGGGTGCATGCTGAACTCCGTGAGCCCAAAACCGAGCAACAGGCGGGTGTAGCGCACGTCACCGGCCATCTCACCGCACATCGAGACTGGAATGCCGGCCTCGTGGCCGGCGTGGATCACCGTATGAATGAGTTGCAGCACCGCCGGGTGCAGCGGGTCGTACAGATAGGTTACGTCGTCGTCGATGCGGTCGATGGCCAGGGTGTACTGGATAAGATCGTTGGTGCCGATGGACAGAAAGTCCAGACGCGCGGCAAACAAATGCGCGGCCACCGCGGCCGCCGGGACCTCGATCATGCCGCCGATCTCGAGATCGGGATCGAAGGGTTCGCCTTTGTCGTGCAGCTCGCGCTTGGCTTCCGCGATGAGCTGCAGAGCCTGGGAGATTTCCTGGAGGTTGGACAACATCGGGATCATCATCCGCACTGGACCATGGGCCGAGGCGCGCAAGATGGCACGCAGCTGGGGCCTGAACAGTGTAGGGTCGCGCAGACAGCGGCGGATGGCGCGCAGCCCGAGGGCTGGGTTGGCGCCCGGAACCACGTTTCCGTAGTCCGATTTCAGGGGCTTGTCCGGCGCGAGGTCAATGGTGCGGATCGTGACCGGCGCACCGGAGAGCTCGCGTACCACACGTACATAGGCTTCGAACTGCTCGTCCTCGCCGGGTGGTTCGTCCCGGTTCATGAACAGGAACTCGGTGCGGTACAGTCCCACGCTATCCGCGCCGAGCTTGCGGACTGATTCGGCGTCACCGGGCAGTTCGATGTTGGCCTGTAGCTTGATGACACGCCCATCGCGGGTTATGGCGGGCTTTCCCCGCAACCGGGCGAGGGTGGCATTGTAGCGCTGCTGCTGTTTCTGACGCCGGCGGTAGTGACGCAGCGAAGCCTCGTCGAGATCCGCCAGCACCACGCCGCGGTCGCCGTCCACCACCAGCAGTTCCTCGTCGCGGACGAACTGGCGGATGTGGTGTACACCGACGATAGTGGGGATGCGCAGACTGCGGGCCAGGATGGTGGTGTGGGAGAGCGGCCCGCCGAACTCAGTCACGAAGGCTGCGAGGCCCTGATGATGCATGAGCACGATGTCCGCCGGCGTGAGATCGTCGGCCAGCACGATGCAGCCTTGCAGGCGCTTCTCCCCGGCGCCGTGCTCGCGGCCGTCCTGATCCAGCAAGGTCCGTTGTACCCGGTTGACGACATGATCCACGTCATCCTTGCGGCTGCGCAGATACGGGTCCTCCATTTCATCGAACATGCGCACCAATGCGTCGCGCTGCTGCTTGAGCGCCCACTCAGCGTTGCACAATTGTGTGCGGATCAGATGGGCCGGCACCTCCGCTAGGGCGGAATCGCGCAACATTAGGATGTGAGTGTCGAGGAATGAGGTGATTTCCGTCGATAGACTCCCGGAGATCTGTGCACTGATGGATTCCAGCTCGCGCCGTGTGCTGTCCAGGGCTAGTCGCAGCCGTTGGACCTCAGTATCCACCCGGCGTTTGGGGATGACGTATTCGGGAATATCCAACTGGCCGTGCTGGACGATATGGGCCTTGCCAATGGCAATGCCGCGCGATACTCCAGTGCCTGCGAGGGCCAGACTCATGGTTTCGGCATCCGCGTAAGCCGCAACACTCCTGCCGGACGGATCGTCCGACGGCAGGCCCCGTGTCCGTTCATCCTGCCGCAACACCCCGCCCTGGTGCTCATGTTCGTGGCTGCGGAGCCGGCGGTCCCTACTCTTCTTCGCCGAAGCGGTCCGCCACCAGTTCAGTCAGGTACCGGACCGCATCTTCCTCGTCACTGCCGGAGGCGGTGATGGTGATCGTCATGCCACGGGCGGCCGCGAGCATCATTACCCCCATGATGCTCTTTCCATTTACCTGTTGATTGCCACGTTTCAATTGGACGTCGCTCTCGAACCGGGCGGCGAGGTTGACGAATTTCGCCGCCGCGCGTGCATGCAGGCCCAGCCGGTTTACGATGGGAACTTCTTGTGTAACCACGCTACTCTCCCGTCGGGTCCGGTTTGCACAAAAGCACGCCGTCCCGGCCGCCACTCAGCGCCTTCTCGGTCAGCTCCTCCAGGGTCAAACGCGGATAATTCAGGACCCGGATCAGCATCGGAAGGTTAACCCCGGCCACTACGCGAACCCGCTTCTGCCCTCGCAGACGGCTCGCAATGTTGCTGGGGGTGGACCCATATACGTCGGTCAGAATCAATACGCCTTCCCCCTGGTCCAGATCGTCCACCATACGCCGCGCGGCCGCCAGTGTGCGGTCGGGGTCGGTGTCCTGCTTTACCGGGAGTACCAGGGTCGACAGCGGACAGATACCCAGCATGTTGGTTGCTGTGTCGAGTAACTCCGAGCCTACCCGGTTGTGGGTAACGATGAATAGCCCTACGGTCATGGTAGTTCCCTGTGACGGGTTGCAACATTGGACCGTGTTCTTCGAAAGTGTTCCGCGAGCCGCTCCGCGAGATATACGGAGCGGTGTTGCCCGCCAGTGCAACCTAGTGCGACGGTCATGTAGTTGCGGTTCTCGGCTTCGAAGTGCGGGATCCAGTCTTCCAGAAAACGCTCGATCTGGCCGAGCATGCGTTCAACGGTCGGCTGCGCCTCCAGATACGCGGCGACTAGCGGGTCCAGTCCGGTGTGCGGGCGCAGCGTCGTCTCCCAGTGCGGATTGGGAAGGCAACGCACGTCGAATACGAAGTCGGCGTCGCTCGGCACGCCATGTTTGTAACCGAACGACTGGAATAAGAGGGACAATGAGCGGACCGGGCGCCGGGCAACCAGCTCCCGAACCAGGTCGCGTAACTGATGCACATTGGTATGGGTGGTATCGAGCTGCATGTCGGCGCGCTCGGCGATGGGATCAAGCAGCCTGCGTTCCAGTTCGATCGCTTCCGCGAGAGTGATATTCTCGCGCGTCAGGGGATGTTTTCGACGGGTCTCACTGAAGCGTTTGAGCAATGTCTCGTCGTCCGCCTGCAGGAAAAAGATCTCGCAGTCGAGCCCGCTCGCCCGCAGGGCGTCCAGTATTTCCGAGAAATGTCCGAGATCCTGGGGCTGGTTGCGCGCATCGACGCCGACCGCTGCCTTCTCGATTCGGGGTTCTCCCTGTGTGCTGAGCTGTTCGGCGAGCGCGCGCAACAATCCCACCGGAAGATTGTCGATACAGTAGTACCCCAGATCTTCCAGGGTGTGCAGCGCGATGCTCTTTCCGGAGCCGGACAGGCCGCTGACGATCACGAGTTTCACGGTTGCCCCTGGTCCACGAAGCGCCGCTGGCGTTCCATGAAGTCGCGTCCTGAATCATAGCCGTTCAGGTAGAGCACATGGCTGCGTACCGCCGCCTCCACCAGCACTGCGAGGTTGCGCCCGGTGGCTACCGGCAGCGTGATCTCCGGGACTTCCACGTCCAGTACCCGGCGCATCCGGCGGTACGGGGACAGGCGATCCATTTCGCGCAGCTTCTTGTTGCCCGCGGGTTGCAGATGGATCAGTAGACGCAAATATTTGTTGCGGCGGATGGCGCCATCGCCGTACATGGCTCGAATGTTGAGCAGGCCGAGACCCCGCACTTCCAAAAAGTCGCGCAGGATCTCCGGGCAGCTGCCGTTTAGGATGTCTGGTGCAATCCTAGAGAACTCCGGCGCGTCGTCCGCGATGAGGCGGTGGCCGCGGCTGATCAGCTCCAGGGCCAGTTCGCTCTTGCCGATGCTGCTGTCGCCAGTGATCAGGACGCCGATCCCCATCACCTCCATGAATACGCCGTGTAGGACCACTTGCTCCGAAAACAAGTGGGCCAGATGATAGCGCAGATTGCTTACGACCTCGTCGCTGGAGCGCGAGCTGACCGCTACCGGAGTGTCGGACTTATCCGCAAGGGTCTTCAGATCCTCGGGCACGGAGCGGCCATCCGCGATTACCAGCAGCGCCGCCCGTGCGGCGATGACCTGCCTGAGGCTGTCATTGCGAGAATTGCGTTGCAGGCCATCGAGGAAGTCCAACTCCTTGGAGCCTAGCACCTGGATACGCCCCGGGTGGATCAGATTGAGGTGGCCCACCAGGCTGGCACTGGGATTTTCGGTCCCTACACAATCGATGAGGCGGGTCGCGCCGGGAGACCCCGCGGCCCACTCCATATCGAGTTTGCTGCGCAGCGCATCAAACAGCTGCTGAACGCTGACGGAGGCGGTCATACCGTTTAGTGCCGGGACTCCCAGTCCAAGATGTGCCGCACCAGTTGGGTGCGGTTCGCGCAATTTCGCAGGCTTGCGCATAGTTCCGTGTCGCTAAACATGGTGGCCAGCCGCGCAAGGATTTGCAGATGCTCGTTGGTCGAATGCTCGGGTACCAGCAGACCGAAGATCAGGTCGACCGGAGCACTGTCCGTGGCATCGAAATCCACGCCCCCTTCGATCTTCATGAAGGCGCCTACCGCACGCGGGCGGTCTTTGAGCCGGCCATGCGGCAGTGCGACGCCGCGCCCCATGCCGGTGCTGCCCAGCCGTTCCCTCTCGACCAGGCTCTCGAACACTTCTGGTTGCGTGAGGTCAGGGAGGTCGCTCGCGATCAGGCCGCCGAGCAATTCCAGCGCGCGCCTTTTGCTGCCGACCTTGATGTTGCAGGCGACGCGGCCCGGTGTGATCAGTTCGGTAATCTGCATTGTGGGCAATGCCATGGGAGGGGGCAAAGGGTCGCGCCCGGCGCGCGCGATCTGCATCTAGCCGCTTTTTGACGCGCCGCTGACGCGATGATCGCCGACTTTCTCCTTGTGCTTTTTGAGCTGCCGATCCAGTTTGTCGGCCAGCGCATCGATGGCCGCGTACATATCTTCGTCTATGGCGTCGGCATGAACGGTTCCGCCGCTGACCTGCAGGGTGGCTTCCGCCTTGTGGCGCAGCTTCTCAACGCTCAGGACGACATGGGTATCTGTTACATGCTCGAAATGGCGCTCCAGACGTTGCATTTTGCTGTCCACGTAGTCACGCAGCGCCGGGGTGAGCTCGATATGGTGTCCGGTCAGGTCGATCTGCATCTTTCTGCTCCTGGGATCAATTGTACGGTACGTCGCCGGCTTCAGCGCAGATGTTTGCGCTCGTTGGAAGGCGGGATGGACATCGCCTCGCGATACTTGGCCACGGTACGGCGCGCGACCGGGATGCCCTCCTTGGAGAGCAACTCAGCGATTTTGCTGTCGCTCAGGGGCTTTTCGGGGCCCTCGGAGCTGATAAGTTTCTTGATTTTTGCCCGGATCGCGGTCGCGGAGCACTCGCCGCCGTCAGCGGTGCCTACGTGGCTGGAGAAAAAGTACTTGAATTCGTAAATGCCCCGCGGTGTGTGCATGTATTTCTGGGTAGTGATGCGGGAAATGGTCGATTCGTGCATGCTGACGGTGTCGGCTACTTCGCGTAACACCAGCGGCCTCATGGACTCATCGCCGTGTTCCAGGAAGGCGCGCTGGCGTTCCACGATACAACTCGCGACCTTCAGCAGGGTCTCATTCCGGTTCTGCAGACTTTTGATGAACCAGCGCGCTTCCTGCAGGTGGTTTTTGAGGTAGTTGTTGTCCGCGCTGTCATCGGCGCGTCGCACCAGGCCGGCGTAATAGGGGTTGACCCGCAGGCGCGGGGTGGATTCTAGATTGAGTTCCACACGCCAGACGTCTTTGTACTTGCGGACGAACACGTCGGGAACAACGTACTCCGGAGGGGGGCCGGCGATCCGGGAGCCGGGCCTGGGATTGAGGGAGCGGATCAGTTCCGCCGCCTGCTCCAGGTCTTCCGCCGAGAGTTTGAGGTGACGCATGATCTGAGCGTAGTCCCGTTTGCCCAGCAGATCCAGGTGGTCCTGAACGATGCGTTTGGCGCCGTCCAGCGCCGGGGTCTCGGGGGCGAACTGTTGGAGTTGCAGCATCAGAGACTCGCGCAGATCGCGCGCGCCACAGCCCACCGGGTCGAAATTCTGGATCCGGTGCAGGACTGCCTCGACCTCCGTCAGTTCCAGGTCCGCTTCGATCTCATCGTTCACGCCCTGGTGGATTTCTTCCAAGGGACTCGACAGATAGCCGTCGTCGTCGATGGCGTCGATGATCGCGATGGCCACCGTGAGGTCGGTGTCACTGAAGGGTGTCAGGTTCATCTGCCACATGAGGTGGTCATGCAGGGTCTCCGAGACGCGGCCCTGAATCTCCGTCTCGCGGGAACCGTCGTCCGATGCGCTGGAATGACTGGCGGGGGTGTCGTAAATATCGTCCCAGGCGCTGTCTACCGGCAGGTCCTCGGGGATGGTCTCCCGCTCCGGGGCGGGCTCGGCGTCAGCACTAGGCTCGCTGCGGGGTCCGGTGTCGGCGTCCATGGCCGCGGTCGCGCCGTTGCCCTCCGTGCCCGCCTCATCCTCGGCCTCGTCAGCGGATTCCAGCATCAGGTTGGAATCCAGGGCGCGCTGGATTTCCAGCTGCAATTCCATCGTGGACATCTGCAACAGGCGGATGGCCTGCTGGAGTTGGGGCGTCATCGCCAGATGCTGGCCGAGACGAAGCTGGATGGATTGTTTCATATTGAAAATTGTTCGCCGAATCGCACGCTTAGACTGGCAGGGGCAATTTTACAGCAATTTCTGTACCAGTACAGAAAACCGCGCTGCCGAGGCGCGGTCCTGCTTCCCGGGTCAGGAGGGTCCATCACAGCCGGAAATGATGTCCCAGGTAGACTTCCCGCACCTGTTGGTTTTCCAGGATATCGGCGGGTGTTCCCTCCGCAATGACCTGCCCTTCGCTGATGATGTAGGCCCGTCCACAGATTCCCAGTGTTTCCCGGACGTTATGATCGGTGACCAGAACGCCGATGCCGCGCTCCTGGAGATGGCCGATGATACGCTGAATGTCCAGGACGGACAGCGGGTCTACCCCGGCGAAGGGTTCGTCCAGCAGCATGAAGCGGGGTTCGGCGGCCAGGGCCCGGGCGATCTCCACGCGCCGTCGCTCGCCCCCGGAGAGGCTGATCCCCAACTGGTCCCGCAGATGCCCGACATGCAACTCCTCCAGGAGGTCCTGGAGGCGCTGTTCCCGTTCCGTCCGGCGCAGCCCGCGACGCGTCTCCAGGATCGCCAGGATATTTTCGCCGACGGTGAGTTTCCGGAATATCGACGCCTCCTGGGGCAGGTAGCCCACGCCGAGGCGGGCGCGCCGGTGCATCGGCAGGTGGGTGATGTCCTGGTCGTCCAGGCAGATCCGCCCGCCATTGCAGGGCACCAGCCCCACCACCATATAAAAGGAAGTGGTCTTACCTGCGCCGTTGGGGCCCAGCAGTCCCACTACCTCGCCGCTGCCGACCTGCACCGACACGCCATTGACCACCGTCCGCGAGTGGTAGCGTTTGATCAGGTTCTCAGCCACCAGCCGACTCATGGTGCCTTGCCCGCGGGCGGCGCGGTGGGTGTTGCTGGCGCCGCCGGTGCCGAAGTCGTGGGCGCGGCGGATGTGGGTCTCTCGGGTGTCGAGGGGGCTGCCGGTGTTGCCGGTGTTGCCGGTGTTGCCGGTGTTGCCGGTGGGGAGGAGGTGGGCGTCGAGGAAGCCGGAGCCGGAGCGGCAGGGCTGGGGGAAGCAGACGGCCCGGACCCGGTGGGAGCCACCGGCGCCGCAGGTGCGGGTGTTGTCCCCTTGTTCACATTGTTGCGCTTGTTGGGCTGCAGCGTGATTTCAACGCGCTGCCCCTGCCCTTGCTGTGAGCTGGCCTTTACCAGATCGAGGCGGCGGTTGTACTCGATGCGCGGGCCGCGGAAGTGGTTTTCGCCCTGGGACAGTTGGGCATCGTTTTCCAACACCACGATGCCCGAGGTCACGTCGTAGTCCACCTGCCGCGCGGAACCGGTGACCAGCTTGCTCTCCGGCTTGGGTTGTTCCTGGAAGCGGACCGGCGCGCCTTCAGCCACCATGCGGCTGATCTTGTCCGCCTTGTGGTCTTTGTCGTGGTAGACGGTGAGGGTGTCGGCCCACAGGTGCAGGCTGCCCTGGGTCAAGATGACGTGGCCCGTGAACACGCTGATCCCCGTATGATCGTTGATGTCGGCGCTGTCGGCCTCCAGGTGGATGGGCTGATCCCGGTCGGTGGGCAGCGCCAGGGCGGTTTGGCTCAGGCATAGCAGCCCGAGGAGCACCAGCAGACTACGAATCGGTGTGGACATAGGTCCCCCGAACCCGGGATAGGAGCAGCACCCGGCCGTCCTTCAGATACGCACGCATTCCCACGCCGCTGATGGTGGCGCCAGCGCTGCGCATGGTCACCAGATCGGCGGTTTCTGCCACTTCCCGGTGGGGCCAGACCTGCAGGTCGCGGGTCTGAATCGTCACGGCGCGCCGTGTTCCCTCCGCTGCCCGGTCGATGTGTACCGTTCCCAACAGGCGCACTTCGTCGCCCGCAGCCAGTACTTGGCCGCGTTCCGCGTGGACCTTCCAGGGGATCGCGCCCGGTTGTGGATACCACCGCAGCCTGGGCTTGGTGAGGTCGGAGCGGTCCGGATCGGGATAGTGCACCAGGGATGGGCTCTGGAGCCGGTACTGCACGGCGCCGTCGGGACCTAGCACCCGCAGCGTAAACGTCGAGAGCCGATAGTCTGGTTCGTGGGGCGCGGCCGGCGCGGGGGGTTCCAGGCTGCGTTGCGCCTGGAACAGCACCCAGCCGGTCAAGACCACCGCCAGGGCCAGGAGCAGGGTGACCAGCGGACCACCACGGGCCTCCATCACAAAAACCGGGCCAGTTGAGCGGCGAGGGTGCCCTGGGCGTCCATGATCAGTTCGCAGACCTCGCGGGCCGCCCCCCGGCCACCGTCGCTGGCGGTCACCCAGTGGGCCTGCGCCGCGACCACGGGGTGGGCATCGCGCACCGCCACGGCGAGTCCCGCACGCCGCATCACCGCTAGATCCACCACATCGTCGCCCACGTAGGCGGTCTGTTCCGAGTGCAGGTGTAGTTGGCCCAGCAGACTTTCATAGGCGGCGACCTTGTCCAGCTGGCCCTGGAACACATGCTGGACCCCCAGGTCCGCCATGCGGTGGCGCACCACGCCGGATTCGCGGCCGGTGATGACTGCGATCTCCACCCCACTTGCCTGCAACATCTTCATACCGTGACCATCGCGGGAGTGAAAGGCCTTGTACTCCCGGCGGTTGTCTCCCAAATAGAGACTGCCGTCCGTGAGCACCCCATCCACGTCGAAAATCAACAGCCGGATCCGGCTTGCCCGCGCGCGCACGTCCTCCGTCACCACATTCGTCGCTCTCCGCCCTGAGTCCGGTTCCGCCCTGCGGGTCCGGCACCCCGGCCGATGCCCGGCCTGCGCCGTGAATCCTACCCCGGCCGGGCGGCGACGTATACCGAAGCGGCGCCGTTTACACCACCCCGGCGCGCAGCAAGTCGTGCATATTGAGCGCCCCGGTGAGGCGGCCGTCGCCATCCACCACCAGCAGGGCGTTGATCTTGTGGGCTTCCATGACCTGGAGACCCTCTGCCGCCAGGATTTCGGGGCGCACCGTCACGCAGTTGCGGGTCATCACACCTTCGATGGGGGTGTTGTGCACGTCCAGCTCCCTGTCCAGTGCGCGGCGCAGGTCGCCGTCGGTGAAGATGCCCACTGCGTGCTGCGCGGCGTTGACTACGGCCGTCATGCCGAGTCCCTTGCGCGTCATTTCCACCAGTGTCTGGCTCAGGGTGCATCCTTCCGGGACCCGTGGAATTTCCTCACCGACGCGCATGATGTCCTCGATGCGCAACAGCAGACGTCGACCCAGGCGTCCGCCGGGATGGGACCGGGCGAAGTCCTCGGCGGTGAAGCCCCGGTACTCTAGCAGGGAGACGGCGAGGGCATCCCCCATCACCAGGGCTGCGGTGGTGCTGGCGGTGGGCGCGAGCCCGAGCGGGCAGGCTTCCTGTTCGACGTGCACATCCAGGTTGGCGGTGGCGGCTTTGGCCAGGGTGGAGTTCGGGTTTCCGGTGAGGCTGATGAGGGGCACCCCCAGGCGCTTGATCAGCGGCAGGAGGGTGATGATCTCGTCGGTCTCGCCGGAATTGGAGATGGCCAATACCACGTCCCGGTGGGTGATCATCCCAAGGTCGCCGTGGCTCGCCTCCCCGGCGTGGACAAACAGTGCGGGGGTCCCCGTGCTGGCCAGGGTGGCGGCGATCTTACCGCCGATATGACCCGACTTACCCAAGCCCAGCACTACCACACGCCCTTCGCAGGCCAGCATTTGCTCACAGGCACGCAGAAAGCTGGCGTCGATCCGTGGCGCCAGTGCGGTGACCGCGGCTGCCTCCGTTTCGATCACCCGCAACGCCAGTTGTCGCAGCTTCGCTTCGTCCATCGACCGTCGTGTGATGCGCCGTGTCCCCGGGAGGGTCCCGACGTCGTGTGCGGGACCGCCCCGGCCCCGTGAGGATGACCGGACTATTGGAACCGATGGCGGCGCCGATGGCAACGGTGCCGACGCGGCGAAAATCGGATCGTGTCCGCGCTAGGCAGGAAGCCGGGGCCGGGCCCATGCGCTTTCAGGGCTGCAGGCGTTCCGGAACGCCGGGCGACCGGCGCAGGCAGTCGTATACGCTGAAATGAGGTTCCCAACCCAGCAGGGTGCGGGCGCGGCCGCAGTCCAGGGCCAGGGAGTGGCGCAGTCCCGCCACCCAACCCGGGGGGCCGGCGATCCCGGTCAGGGGCCAGAGCCCGCGCTGCACCCAGTCGAGCAGGCCCAGTGGGAGCGGGACGGTGAATCGGCGTCCGTGACGGACCAGATCCCGGAATGGCAGCGCCGGTTCCGCTGCGAGGTTGAAGGGCCCCTGCACGTCCCGTAGCAGAGCGGCGACCACGGCGTCTGCCACGTCTTCTTCCCGCACGCACTGCGTCAGGGGCTGGGGATCCGGCAGGCTGGGGAAACACGGCTGCCGGATCAACAGGCGCAGCAGAGGGTGCGCGTTGGGGCCCAGGATGGCGTGAGCGCGCAGGCGTACCACGGCGGTGGCGGGGTGACGGGCGCTGAAGCCGTCCAGCCAGCACTCCAATTCAGCCTTGTCTTCTCCATACTGAAACCCGGGATTCGGGCGTAGCGGATGGTGCTCGGGAATGCGCGGCGGATTGTCGGGCCACGCCCCGTAGACTGCGGCGCTGGAGAGGTGAACGACCCGTTGCAGCCGGTGGCGGGCCGCCGCCTCGAACACCCGGCGGCTGCCGTTCAGGTTGATATCCCGGATCCAGTCCCGGTCCCGGCGTCTCCGTCCCAGGTCCCCCGGCATTACCACGAACGCCAAGTGGATCAGGGCGTCGCAACCCGCGACCAGTGCGTCCAGCTCCGGGGCGCGGATGTCCAGGCGGTGCGCGGCATAGCGAGGGTGTTGGAAACTACCGGGCTGGTGGTCCACCCCGGTCACGAAGCCCACCTCCGGGTGCGCGCACAGCCGCGGTAGCAGCACCCGGGCCAGGTGCCCGGAGCTGCCGGTAACCAGGATCTTCATGGGCCCTGGCCCGACGGATCCGTGGCCGTGTCCCCGGGCGTGGGCAGGAACTGGGGCATCACTCGGGCGGCGATCAGCTCCAGGCAGGTTTGGACCGGCGCAGTGGGCAGCGCGCCCGCTCCCACCGCCAGCAGGACCCGGTTCACCCCGGCCTGTTCAAGGGTGCGCAGCCGCTGGACGCAGTGCTCCGGGTTACCCACTACGACCATTCCCAGCGCCTCCAGGATCGGGAGGCTCACCGCCCGGTCCAGCAGGCCCCGCAGGCGGCCCATACGCCGATAATATTCGTAGCTCCCGTACAGACGTTCCAGCACCCCTCGGGTCTGTTCCAGGAGCGCACGATAGAACCAAGTGATGCCCTCCGCGGCCAGGGCGCGGGCATGGCGGCCATCCTCCATACAAAAGATCCCCACGGTCATTGCTACCCGGGGATTCTCGCCGGGTGACGGTGGTCCCGATCCCCGGTAGTGCTGCCAGTGGCGGCGATAGCGGCGGATGTCTTCCCGGACCATGAACCAGGGTTTGAAGGGCCCCACCAGAACGCCCACCCCGAGGCGCGCCGCCAGTTCAAAACTGTCCGGACTCACGGCGGCGGTCCACAACGGGGGGTGGGGGCGCTGCACCACTTGGGGCACGATGTCCAGGCTGTCGATCGTGAAGTGGCGACCGTGAAAGGTCAGCGGTCCCCCGCGGAACGCGCCGCGCAGGATGCTCAGCGCCTCTTCCGTCAAGCTGCGGCTGTCCTCCATCGTAACGCCGAAGGTGTGGTATTCCCGTGGCGAGAATCCGCGCCCAAAACCGAACTCCACGCGCCCACCGGAGAGGATGTCCAGGGTGGCGATCCGTTCCGCCACTTGCACTGGGTGGTGATAGGGCAGTGGGACAATGCCGTGACCTAAACGCAGTTGCCGGGTACGTTGCGCTGCGGCCGCCAGGAACAGATCCGGTGCGGCGCTGTGGGAGTACGCCGGCATGAAGTGGTGTTCCACCAGCCACGCGGTACCGAACCCCAGTCTATCCGCGAGGACGAGTTCGTCCAGGGTTTCGTGAAAAACCTGGGACTCGGTACGGCCTCCGAACGGTGGAACTGACAACTCATAGAACAAGTCGAACAGCATGAATGGATAGCTCCGTCCTCCGGATGGTTCATTATGGGTGCAAGCGGTGCGGGGATGCCAATCCCGTGCCCGGTTTTCGGCGCCTGCACCGGTTGACTCATTCCGGCGGGTAGCGGACACTAAAGCGCTTTCACGTCACGGATTTTCCTTAACGACGCACGTGTGGGGGCGGGGACGGGTGGCAATCGGACCCGTTGGACCGGCGCAGAGGTGCGGACCATGAATCTCCGGCAATCACCCCGAATGCCGGGATGAACAGTGACGCGTTCGAACTGGATGAATAAGAAAAAGAGCCAGGAAGCCCAGCCGGACCTCGTGGTCCAGACCCGTGGATTGCGGTTCCTGCGCGGCTCCAAGGTCATCTTCGACGGTGTGGATCTGGATATCCGTCGCGGACAGGTCACCGCAATCATGGGGCCCAGCGGGACCGGCAAGACGACTCTGTTGCGCCTGATCGGAGGACAGCTGCGGCCCGACGCCGGCAGTATTGTAGTCGACGGCGAAGAGGTCCCGAAACTATCGGTCAAGGAGCTCTACCGGTTGCGACAGCGCATGGGTATGCTGTTTCAGAGCGGCGCCTTGTTCACGGATTTAAATGCCTTCGAGAATGTCGCATTCCCACTGCGCGAGCACACCCGCCTGCCGGAATCCATCATCCGGGACTTGGTCCTGATGAAGCTGCAGGCCGTGGGTTTGCGCGGGGCGGCGCAGTTGATGCCCGCCGAACTGTCGGGCGGGATGGCGCGGCGCGTGGCGCTGGCACGCGCGATTGCATTGGACCCCATGATGATCATGTACGACGAACCGTTCACCGGCCAGGATCCGATCTCCAAGGGAATCATCGTCCAGCTCGTGCGCCTGCTCAACGATGCCCTCGGACTGACCTCCATTGTGGTTTCCCACGATGTGCATGAAACGGCCGCCATCGCAGACTATATCTACGTGTTGTCCGAAGGCACGGTCGTTGCGCATGGTACGCCGGAGAGCCTGCGCGGTTCGCCGTCCCCGTGGGTGGAGCAGTTCCTCAACGCGCTGCCGGATGGGCCGGTGCCGTTTCACTACCCGGCGTCGGACTACGCGGAAGACCTGCTTGCAGATACGCAGTCAGACGGGCGAGGTGGCCGGCAGTGGAGCTGATCGTTGGTTGGGTGCGGTACCTGGGTCGTGCCGGGCTGGGCTTCTTCGAGCGCCTGGGGCGTGGGAACCTGTTCCTGCTGCGGCTTCTATCCAGCCTGCCGAGCCTAGTCCCACGTTTTAGACTGGTGATCGCCGAACTCTACTCGGTGGGCGTACGTTCGCTGCTGATTATCGTGGTCTCGGGTCTGTTCGTGGGCATGGTGCTGGGGCTGCAAGGTTACAATACCCTCGCGAAGTTCGGGGCGGCCGAATCGCTGGGCGTGTTGGTGGCCTTGTCGCTGGTACGGGAGCTGGGACCGGTGGTGACCGGGCTGTTGTTCGCGGGCCGCGCCGGCACGTCATTGACTGCGGAGATCGGGCTCATGAAGGCTACTGAGCAGCTCTCCAGTATGGAGATGATGGCGGTGGATCCGATCAAGCGTATCCTGGCGCCGCGCTTCATTGCGGGCGTGTTGTCCATGCCGCTACTGGCCGCCATCTTCAGCGCGGTGGGGGTGCTCGGCGGTTATTTTGTCGGGGTGGGGCTGCTGGGGGTGGACAGCGGAGCGTTCTGGGCCCAGATGCAGGCGAACGTGGGTCTGCGCGCCGATATCCTCAATGGAATCATCAAAAGTGTGGTATTCGGTATTGCAGCGGCCTGGATCGCGGTGTTCGAGGGCTACGACGCGGTGCCCACGTCGGAGGGCGTAAGTCGGGCCACAACCCGCACGGTCGTGCATACTGCGTTGGCCGTACTTGCGCTCGATTTCGTGCTGACCGCACTCATGTTCGGGGAGCTGTGAGATGGTGCAGACGAGAACCGTGGAGATCGCCGTCGGAATCTTCGTAGCCGCCGGAATCGGGGCCTTATTCCTGCTTGCGATGAAGGTCAGCAACCTGAGTAGCCTTACGGACCACAGTGGCTATATGGTCACCGCGGAGTTTCAGAACATCGGGGGTCTTAAGGTGCGCGCGCCCGTCACCGTGGCCGGTGTGCGCGTGGGCCGGGTAATTAAGATTGATTACAACAACAAGGACTACGAAGCGGTGGTCAGCATGGTCATCCGTTCGCGCTACGACCGCTTTCCGGTGGATACGTCCGCGTCTATTTATACCGCAGGGTTGCTGGGGGAACAGTACGTCTCTCTGGAGCCGGGCGGTGCCAACACCTACCTCAAGAATGGGGATCGGATTAAACTGACCCAATCGGCATTGATCCTTGAACAGATCATCGGCCAGTATCTGTTCAACAAGGCCAGTGCGAAGTGACCGGGTGGCGTTTTACCCGGGCCCTGACGCGGAGACAGCGAATGAGGCGTTGGATCGGGATAGGGGTGTTTCTGTTGCTGGGCGGAGCCGCTCTGGTGAGCGCCGGGGCGGAGGCCACTGTCGGTGCAGCGGGTGCCATGGGTCCGCAGGCGATGGTACAGCAGACCGGCGAGCGTTTGGTGACGAAGCTGCGCAAGGATCACGATGAGCTCAAGGCCCATCCGGGGCGACTCTATGGATTGGTCTCGGAGCTGCTGGTCCCGCACTTCGATTTTGAGACTATGTCGCGTTACGTCTTGGGCCGCTACTGGCGCACGGCGTCGCCAGCGCAGCGCGATCAGTTCGTCGGTGAATTCCGTACCCTGTTGGTGCGCACTTACGCCACGGCGTTGCTGGAATATCGGGATCAGACCATTCGCTACTTACCCTTCCATGGGGACCTGAGTTCCGGCGATGTCACGGTGCGTTCCGAGGTGGTCCAGCCCGGTGGCCGGAGCATCCCCATCGATTACAGCGTCGACCTCAGAAATGGGGAGTGGCGGGTCTATGACGTGACGGTGGACGGGGTGAGCCTGGTGACCAATTACCGGGGTTCCTTCGCCAGCGAGATCCAGACTGGCGGTCTGGACAAACTGCTCGACAAGCTCAAGCAGCGTAACCAGCAGTTGTCGCAGGCCAAGTGACCGAAACCCGTATCCAACAGGGTGAGGCCGGGCGCCTGCAGGTGGTGGGTGACCTGAGCTTCCAGACCGTTCCCCAGGTCTGGGCGGACTCGGAGGCGGTGTTCCAGAAGGTCCCTCAACTGGAGATCGACCTCCGCGACGTTTCCCGCTCCGACAGCGCCGGGCTGGCCCTGCTGGTGGAGTGGATGCGGCAGGCACGGCGCGCCGGCAAGGTCATCCGTTTCTACAATATTCCCCGGCAGATGCTTGCGATCGCCCGGGTGAGCAGTTTGGACCAGATCCTGCCCTTGGCCCGGGACTGAGCCCCGCGCGGTTCGCTGCGGGCAGGACACAGGCCGGGCCGATGCCATGGTGCAATCCCCGGCTTGCCACTGGAGCGGTCCACCACCTTGATGAATAATGCGGGTTAGCAGCCCACAGGGGCTATTGGACGGCGGTCCCGGCCGGTATCGCGGGCCCGCCGGCGCATCGAACGTAGGGGAGTATCGGTTTTATGGAACCACAAGCGATTCGACAGTTGATCCAGCAGGGTTTCCAAGGCGACCGTGTGGAGGTCACCGGTGACGGCAGTCACTTCGAGGCGTTGATCGTCTCCGAGTCCTTCTCCGGCAAGCCCCTCCTGGAGCGCCACCGGATGGTGTACAGCACCCTGGGAGACCGCATGCGTTCGGAGATCCACGCGCTGTCGATGCGGACCCTCACGCCGGACGAGTGGGCCCGGCAGTCGTGATCTGCGTGCCCGGCGGGACGTGGGGCGTGGCCTGTACCTTCGTGGCTGAGAGCCGGCGCCGTGGATAAACTGATCATCACCGGCGGTCGGCGCCTGGCGGGTGAAATCCGCATTTCGGGGGCCAAGAACGCGGTGCTCCCGATCCTCGCGGCTACCCTGCTGGCGGATGGTCCGATGACCATCAGCAATGTCCCGCACCTCCATGACGTGACCACCACCATGGGTCTGCTGGGGCAAATGGGCGTGTCCCTCACCGTGGATGAGAAGCTCAATATCGAGGTGGATTCCGGCTCCATTCACACCTACCAGGCCCCCTATGAGCTGGTGAAGACCATGCGCGCTTCGATCCTGGTGCTGGGCCCGCTGCTGGCACGCTATGGCCGCGCCGAGGTGTCCCTGCCCGGCGGCTGCGCCATCGGGAGCCGACCGGTCAATCTTCATATCGAAGGCCTCCGGGCGCTGGGTGCGGAGATCCGGGTGGAGGGGGGCTATATCCGAGCCACCGCCAAGCGGCTCAAGGGCGCGCGGCTGATCCTGGACCGGGTCACCGTCACCGGTACCGAGAATCTCATGATGGCGGGGGTCCTGGCCCGCGGCACCACCGTCATCGAAAACGCGGCGTGTGAGCCGGAGGTGATGGATCTGGCGCGGTTTCTGAACGCGATGGGGGCGCGGGTCGAGGGCGCGGGTAGTTCCACCCTCACCATCGAGGGCGTCGATACCCTGCGTGGTACTCACCACCATGTTCTCCCCGATCGAATCGAGACCGGGACGTTCCTGGTGGCGGCAGCCATCACTGGCGGACGGATCAAGTTGAAGGATACCCGGCCGGATCTGTTGGACGCCGTGCTGGCCAAACTCGCGGACGCCGGTGCCCGCATCGATACCGGTACCGACTGGATTGAATTGACCATGGAAGGCCGGCCCCGGGCCGTGGATCTGTGCACTGCCCCCTATCCCGGCTTTCCTACGGACATGCAGGCCCAATTCACGGCGCTCAATCTGGTGGCGGAGGGCGTCGGCGCCATCACCGAGACGGTATTCGAGAACCGCTTCATGCACGTCTACGAGATGCAGCGCATGGGCGCCGATGTGCGCGTGGAGGGTAATATCGCCATCAGCCGGGGGGTGCCGCGGCTGACCGGTGCACCGGTGATGGCTACCGACCTGCGTGCCTCCGCGAGCCTCATTCTGGCGGGGCTGGCCGCCGAGGGGACCACCGTGGTGGACCGGATCTATCACATCGATCGAGGCTACGAGTGTATCGAGGAAAAGCTGGCGCAGCTTGGTGCGCGGATCCGCCGGGTACCCGGGGAACGCCGCGCCGCCAGCGCCTGAGACCCGCTCAGGAGTCGGTCCGGGACTGCCCGGCGACGATGGTACAATCCGGCCCATGACCGAAGCCCTGACCATCGCCGTGTCCAAAGGACGCATCCTTACGGAGGCGCTGCCGCTGCTCGCCGCTGCCGGCATCGTGCCCACCGAGGATCCGGTGCACAGTCGCCGCCTGATCCTTCCTACCAGCCAACCCGGGGTGCAACTGGTGGTGATTCGGGCCACGGACGTGCCCACCTACGTCCAGTACGGAGCGGCGGATCTGGGGATTACCGGCAAGGACGTGTTGCTGGAGCATGGTGGCAGCGGCTTGTACGAGCCCCTAGACCTGGAGATCGCCCGCTGCCGTTTGATGGTGGCGGGGGTGGCCGGGGCGGTGCACAACGGCGGCGCGCGCCTGCGGGTGGCCACAAAATATATAGTTACCACGCGCCGGTACTTTGCCGGGAAGTGCCAGCAGGTGGAGGTCATCAAGCTCTATGGGTCCATGGAGCTGGCGCCGCTGGTGGGGCTCGCGGACCGGATCGTGGACCTGGTGGATACTGGCGGGACGCTGCAGGCCAACGGCCTGGTGCCCCTGGAACACATCGCAGACATCAGTTCCCGGGTGATCGTGAACAAGGCGTCCATGAAGATGAAGCACGACCTGGTGAAGGCGCTGCTGCGGGATCTGGAGACGGCGGTGGCCCGGCGCGCCGCAGACGCGGCACGGAACGCGACCGGGCGCTGACGATGCTGCGCCCGCACCGGTTCCCGTACGGATGACCATGATGTCCGATATCCCGCGACTGAATACGCAAGCCCCCGGATTCTGGAGCCGCCTGGAGGCGCTGCTTGCCTGGGACGTGGATGAGGACGAATCCGTCGAGCGGGCCGTGCGTTCGATCCTCGCGGACGTGCGCCGTACCGGCGACGAAGCGCTATTGGAATATACCCGCCGCTTCGACCGGCGTGTGGTGACCAGCGCCGCAGAACTGGAGCTGCCCCGCGCGCGCCTGAAGGCTGCCGCGGACGCTGTTGGGGCGACGGAACGCGCGGCCCTGGAGCACGCCGCCCTGCGGTTGCAGGCCTATGCGGAACACCAAAAGCTCACGTCCTGGAGCTATACCGAGCAGGACGGTACCGTCCTCGGCCAGTTGGTTACGCCACTGGACCGAGTAGGGATCTACGTCCCCGGCGGAAAGGCCGCCTATCCGTCCACAGTGTTGATGAATGCGATACCCGCCCGGGTGGCCGGCGTGCCGGAGGTGGTTATGGCAGTGCCGGCGCCGGAGGGGGTGTGCAATGACCTGGTGCTGGCCGCTGCCGTCGTGGCTGGCGTGGACCGGGTGTTCACCATCGGCGGCGCCCAGGCGGTGGCCGCCCTGGCCTACGGTACCGCCACCGTGCCCCGGGTGGACAAGATCGTCGGTCCTGGCAACCGGTACGTGGCGACCGCCAAAGGACTGGTCTACGGCACCGTGGGCATCGACATGATCGCAGGGCCCTCGGAGATCCTGGTGATCTGCGACGGGGGCACCGATCCGGAATGGATCGCCATGGACCTGTTCTCCCAGGCCGAGCACGACGAGGACGCCCAGGCCCTGCTGGTGTGTCCCGACGGCGCTTTTCTGGAGGCGGTGGCCGATGCCGCTGCACGGCTGCTCCCGGGACTGGAGCGCGCCGCCATCATCCAGCGCTCCTGGTCCCGACGCGGCGCCCTGATCCAGACCCGTGATTTGGACGAGGCGCTCGAGGTGGCCAACTTCGTGGCGCCGGAGCACCTGGAGTTGTCGGTGGAGGAACCGATGGATTTGGTACCCCGGGTCCGTCACGCGGGCGCCGTGTTCCTGGGGCGTTATACCCCCGAGGCCCTGGGCGACTACTGTGCCGGGCCCAACCATGTGCTGCCCACCGCGCGTACCGCCCGGTTCTCCTCTCCGCTGGGGGTCTACGATTTCCAGAAGCGCAGCAGCCTCATCGGCTGTTCACCCGCGGGGGCCGCCGCGCTGGGGCGTACCGCGGCGGCCTTGGCCCGAGGCGAGGGCCTGACGGCCCATGCCCGCTCGGCGGAATACCGCATGGAAAAGAAGAAGTAGTCCCTGTTTAGCGCAAATGGCACTTGCTTATGCGCATAGCATACAAAATGGCCACGGGAGTAAGCCATGCCTGCTTGCTTCCGTGCTCGTTAGTAAGCGGTTTTGAACGGCTGGAGTTAAGTAAGCGCTATTCCACGCCAAGGCTGGAATACGCCGCCCCTGGAGGCTCGACCGCCCGGTGAACGATTCGAAGATCCTTACGCCGTTGCAGCAGCGCGTTACCCGCTGGATCCGGCCTGCGATTCAGGAGTTGCGCGCCTACGCGGTGCCAGCTTCCGGCGAACGCATCAAGCTGGACGCCATGGAAAATCCCTACACTTGGCCCGAAATTCTGGTGGAGGCGTGGCTGGGGGAGATGCGCCAGCTGAGTCTCAACCGCTATCCGGATCCAGCGGCGCGACAGTTAAAGATGCAACTGCGCCAAGCCCTGGGGATCCCTGCAGCGGCCGACCTGATGTTGGGCAACGGCTCCGACGAACTGATTCAGATGATTGCCCTGGCAGTGGCTGAGCCCGGCCGTGTGGTGCTGGCGCCGGAGCCGACCTTCGTGATGTACCGGATGGTGGCGCAGGTGCTGGGCCTGAGGTACGTCGGGGTCCCGCTGGCGCCGGACTTCGCGCTGGATCGCGCCGCGATGGAGGCGGCGATTGAGCGCCATCAGCCGGCCGTCGTGTTCCTATCCTATCCCAATAATCCCACGGGCAACCTGTTCGACCCGGCCGTCATAGAGGCGGTCATCCGCTGCTCGCCAGGGCTGGTGGTGGTGGATGAGGCATACGCCGCCTTCACCGCCGCCGGCGAAGACGGCGCCGAGGCCAGTTGTCTGGACTGGCTGGGCCGGTTCGAAAATTTGCTCGTGTTGCGGACCGTATCCAAGATGGGATTGGCGGGGTTGCGGCTCGGTATCCTGGCGGGCCCGAAGCCGTGGCTCCAGGAGATCGACAAGACCCGCCTGCCCTACAATATCAGCGTTCTGACCCAGGCCAGCGCCATCTTCGCCCTGGGGCACTGGTCCGTCCTTCAGGCCCAGACTGCGCAGGTGCGCCGCGACCGCGAGGCCCTCTGCCGGGAACTCGCGGCGGTGGCGGGAGTAACGGTACATCCGAGCCGCGCCAATTTTCTCCTGTTCCGGGTGCCGGCGGGTCGTGCGGACGGGGTGCATGTCGCCCTGGACCGCGCCGGCGTGTTGATCAAGAACCTCCACAGCGCCGGTGGGGTCCTGACCGATTGCTTGCGGGTTACAGTGGGTACCCCAGAGGAAAACCAAGCGTTTCTGCGCGCCTTGCCCAAGGCCCTGCAGGAAGCGGCCGTCGCCCCGTGAGGATCTTGAAAGTCGTTCCGGTGGGTCAGCCGCGCGGCGACGAGGGACGCCGCTGTAACACCGCGGTGATGTCGAAGAACCGGCCGTCCCGCAGTCCCTGGATCTGGATCTTGGTGCCCGGTGTCTGGCGCGCGATGTGATTCAACGCATCGCGGGCGTCCTTAACCGCTTGGCCGTTGATATTGGTGATCACGTCGCCGAGCCGGACCCCGGCCTGATCCGCCGCGCCGCCATGGGCCACACCGGCCACTACGAAACCCTGCGGGCTGTTCATTCCGAAGGACTCCGCCAGGGCCGGCGTGAGGTCCTGGGCGTCGATCCCCAGCCAGCCGCGCACCACGGAGCCGTGCTCGATGATCTGCGTCAGGACGTTGGTGGCGAGGCGTGCTGGGATGGCGAATCCGATCCCCTGGGAGCCGCCGCTGCGGGTGAAGATCGCGGTGTTGATCCCGACCAACTGACCATAGGCGTTGATCAGGGCCCCGCCAGAGTTGCCGGGGTTGATCGCCGCGTCGGTCTGGATGAAGTCCTCGAAGGTGTTCAGGCCCAGGGCGTGGCGCCCCGTCGCGCTGACGATGCCTTGCGTTACGGTCTGACCCACGCCGAAGGGGTTGCCGATGGCCAGCACCACGTCCCCGACCCGCAGTCCTCGGGAATTGCCGATGACGATGACCGGCAACTTGTCGAGGTTGATCCGCAACACCGCCAGGTCGGTCTCCGGATCCGTCCCCACCACCTGGGCGTTTCCGGTGCGCCCGTCCGAAAGCTGGACCTGAATCTCGTCGGCGCCGTCGATCACGTGGTTGTTGGTCAGCACATAGCCTTGGGCGCTGACCAGTACACCGGAGCCCAGGCTGGTTTGCAGACGCGGGTGTGGCACCGCGAGCTGTTCGCCGAAGAAATGCTGGAACAAGGGGTCGTCCAGCAGCGGGTTGCGGCGTTGGGTCACCACCTTGGCGGAATAGACGTTGACCACTGCCGGCGCGGCGCGTTGCACCGCATCGGCGTAGGACACCGGCGCCGTGTCCGGTGGCTGCGCTGGGCTGCCTGTCGGGGCCGCTGGTGCTTCCCGCACCTGCACCACCGGGCGCGTACCCGGGAACAGGTCAGGCTTGAGGGTCACCAGGGCGACGCCGGCGGCGAGCCCGATGAACCCCCATACCAGGACGAAGCGGACGACGTCGCGAGCTCGCATGTGCAGGGACCTATCCGACGGGGGTACAGGGTCCAGAGGGTAGCAACCACGGAGGCCGTGCTGCGCCATCGGATCCATCCGCTAACGCTAATGTGCACTGTATCATCAATCTCTGCCTTGGTCCTTCACGGGGGGCCGCGTTTTCACCCGTTCCAGTCCGTCGACAGCATGCCATGCCATCGGCGCGCACGCGGGAAGATCTCGGGGCGTGAGGGTCAGCGGCAGCGCAAGGAGGGATCTGGGACGAGGTTAAGCATCCCACTATCGGAGCCTGCGGAACAACCACAGTCCGGTGCCCAGCAACAGGGTCGCTGGCGCCATGGCGGTGAGTGCCGGGTTCAGGTTGAGCAGGAGTCCCAGATAGCCGGAGATCTGGTTGGCCAGGTAGAAGGCGAGCCCCACGGCCCCGCCCAGGGTCATGCGCAGCCCGGTATTGGCGCTGCGCAGGGGCCCGAAGACGAACGGAATAGCGATCAGAATCATGGCGGCGGTGGCTAGGGGCATGCTCAGAATGGTCCAGAATGCCAGCTCGTAGTGGTCCGCGTTTTGTCCCCGGGCCTTGAGATACCGGATGTATTGATACAGATCCGAGAGCGACAGGCTCTGGATCGGCAGCTCCAGCAGTTCCATTTGTTGTACCTGCAGGAACGAGTGCCAGGGCAACTCAGCGAGGTGCTCGGTGGAGACCCCCTGGGCGGTGATGGTTTTGCGTACCACGCCGGTGAGTAGCCAATCGTGCGGATTTACGACGTCGGCGCGACGTGCATGCAGGAAGGTGCGCAGCTGCCCCGCTTGGTCGAATTCGTAGATGTCGATGTCCGCGGGGATCCGATCGTGTTCGATGTTCCGCACATTCAGGAACTGGGTGGCATCCCGGGACCAGAACGCGTGTTCGGTGCGCAGGTCACTGGACGCGTTGATTTCCGCGGCGCGGCGCGTCTGGGCGAACTGCTCCACCGGGGGTACCATGTACTGTGCCATGAGCAGGATGATCGCCATCAGCGCAGCGCCGGCCTTGAATACCGCGCCGCTGATCCGCAACGCCGAGACACCGGTGGCCTGCATCGCTACCAGTTCGGTGCCGGTAGCCAGCGTGCCCAGGCCCACCAGGGTACCGAGCAGCGCGGTGACCGGAACCAGCTGCAATACCCGGTTCGGAATGGTCAGTGCGACGTAGATCAATGCGTTGATCAGGTGGTAATGACCACGCCCGATGTCATCCATTTCCTCGAGGAATTGCTGCAGGCTCAGCACACTCGCCAGGATCAGCATCACGATCAGGCAGCCCCGGGCCACGTTGCGGGTGATGTAGCGGTCCAGTTGCCTCATGGCGCGCGGGTCCCGGTGGCCGCTGCGGCCCGGGCGCGCCGCCAGCGCAGCGGCGCCGTCTTGCGCAAATAGCCCAGGGGTTCCATCTGAGGTTCCTTGAGATGGAGGACGAGTCGCTTCACACGGATGACGCGATCCGCGTCTCCGTTGCGTGCGAGATCATGCCGATGCGCATCGCGCAGCAGCACCCGTGCGTCGTAGTGCGCGGCGCGGAGAGGCTTGCTGCGCATAGAGGACTTGGGTGCGTTCGTCATGCTCGCGCTGGAGAAACAGGGCGGTGGTGCGGTTCGCGCAGATCACCACCAGGGCCAAACAGGTGGCCGGCAGCGGCTTGCGGATCTCGCGCACCAGATAGCGGGTGATGATCAAGATATTGACCCGGACGTTGGAGGCGGGAGCCGGTGGACGTGCAGCGCGGCCCCATGGCATGGGGACCCCTACGCCAATTCCTTTTGGTAGACGCGGTAGCGCTTATAGGCCACGCCGCCTATGCCCTCGATAACCGCGCGCATCCGTAGGTTTGTCTCCAGTATCCAGGACAGTTCCATCATGTCGATGCCGCGCCGGCGTACCGGCGCGACCAGCGAGTTGATCACCATGTAGGCCAGCGTCGGACCCAGCAGGCTATTCTGGTAGCGCTTGCTTACCCCCAGCAGCGGGACCCGCCCGCTCGTGGGACACCGGACCTTGAGCCGCCAGAGTAGTTTCAACCAGCCCAAGGGCAGCAGCCGTCCGTTCAGGTCGCGGATCGCGTCATTGAGGTTCGGCAGCGCCACGGCCATGGCCACCGGTTCACCACCGGCCTCGGCGATCTGGATGAAGTCGTCATCCAGGAGGAGTTTCAGGTTGCGGCCGAGTTCCTTGAACTCGGCCTCGGTGAAGGGAATGAATCCCCAATTCCCGGACCAGGCGTCGTTGAAGATCCCACGCAGGATCTCCACCTCTTCATCGAAGCGCTCGCGGCGCAGCGGCCGTACCCGTATGCGCTGGTCCATGCGGCGTGCCAGCGCCTGCATGGCGGGTGGCGCGGCGAAGTCTGTGCGCAGGCGGTAGGCGAGCAGGTCCATGACCTTTGCGTAACCGTTGGCCTCCACCCGCGGGCCGTAATAGGACCGCGCATGGCCCATCATCACCATCGGGGGTGTGTCGAATCCTTCTACCAGCAGGCCGGATTCTTCATTGATGGAGAGGTTGAAGGGGCCGCGTACCCGCCGCATTCCCTGGGCGCGCAGCCAATGCTCCGCGGTGTCCAACAGGGCGGTGAAGACCTCCGGGTCATCGTGCGCTTCCAGCATACCGAAAAATCCGGTGGCGTCCTGATGGGTCTCGAGGTGCAATTGGTCCACCTGCGCCGTGATCCGTCCCACCGGGCGGCGCCCGCGCCGGGCGATCCAGGCCTGACAGGTCGCGTGCTGAAAGTAGGGGTTGCGCGCAGAGAGGTGCTCGCGGCGTTCCAGGAGCAGGGGTTGGATCCACGCCGGATCGTCCGCGTAGATCCCCCGCAGCAGCCCGAGGAACTCGGCGCGCCCGCGCCGCCCCTCCACCGGTTCGACGTGCAGCGCCAGTGCTTGGTGGGATGGAGCGGTCAAAGCGCGCCGTTCACGCGCCGCTATCGGGGCCGGCCGCGTGTGGTGCGGCCGGAGGATCACCGGTGCGCTCCGCGGCCCTGAATCGTTGCGTCACCCATGGATAGCGCGTGCATTCCTCGCCGGTGTAGCCCAGGTTGAAAACCGTGGCACTCCTCGGGATCTCACAGGCCGCGTTGTGGTAGGTGCCCGCGACGCGGTCCCAGAGGAAATTGGTGATACCGAAATTGGCGTTCTCGTTGTGGAAATGGTGCATCAGATGCAGCCGTTTGATGCGCCGCAGAAAACCGCTGCGCGGCGTATAGTGCAGGTGCTGAATGCAGTGGCAGTATTCATAGAAGATCGTGGTGGCGAGCCCCGCGGTGAACGCCGCCGCCGCGCCGTTCACGCCGCCGATCAGGACGCCCAGCGGCAGAGTCACGCCCGCGACCGTGGGCAGTGTGGTGTGCAGCGCTCCGAATAGGACCCGCAGGTCATGGGGGTCCTGGTGGTGATCGAAATGTACCCGCTTCCACATCGCCGCGGTCCAGGGGGATCGGTACAAGAAGCGGCCGTGGAGTACGAACCGGTGTATCAGGTACCAGGCCAGGGGATAGACCACAACCCCGAGCGCCGCGGCTGCCAGGATCCGGGTTCCGCGGACGTTCGGGGGCAGGTTGCCCCAGAGTAGTGCCACCGCAGCGCTGGCCACCAGCAGGGCGGCGTAGACCTGGATCGCGGGGTACTGCAGGTAGGCGACCGTGAGTTCCCCCAGCCCCATGCGGTCCAGGTGGTGCTTGCGGCCTTGCCAAAACGTGTAACCCATCCCGACCTCGCGGCTTGAAAACGTGGTAGGCTGGCTATTCTACCGTGGGCAACCCTCGATGGGTCAATCGTTGTAATCCCGTGTAAGATGAAAGTCGGCCAGTCGACTAAACCCGGTACTCCCGGGAGTGGTCCGAGCGGTCGTGGGGCCGTGGCGGGGTCTGGCCGGGGGTTTATGGGGAGGGTCCCTCAAGGCACACGTCCCCCCGCCGAAAATTATCTTGCATCCCGGGAGCTTGGCTGGCCTTGTAACGATATGGTACGATCAGGCGCGGCGAGGAAGGGTGGCGGCGGTTTTTTGTCGGTCGGTGCCCTCTTGTCGCTGGACTGGGGACACGGCGTGTCCGCAGTCGAGATAGGGCGCCGCGCACGCACCAGGGAGTCTGGGGGCTTTGTCAATCGGTTTTCGTGGGTGGAACAACGGCGGGCATTGCTCGGCTCACCCCTGCGGGGCAGTTCGGGACGGCGGGCTGTTCCCAGCGATGGTGGCCGTAGTGGCGTGGCGGTTCCTCGCGTTCGGCGCGCGCGGCTGCGGCCTCCCGTGGCGGAGGCGACCGGCAGCGGGCGCCCAAGGATGCCGGCGTCAACCGGTGCGGGATCGGTGCTGCGCGGTGCCGCTGCTGCCCGGTGTACCGTCTTTGTGTAATCTGCGTTTTACAAGGAGAGCCTGAGGTGGGCGTACAACCGACTCGAACGATACATGCACTGCCCCTTCGGGCAGGGGACTTTACCAGCCTATCGGAGTCCCTTGATTACGCAGCCCAGGGTGAAACCGGGGTCAACTTCTATACCGGCGGCGGCGTGTTGTATGCCTCTCTTCCTTACTGCGAGTTGCGCGAGCAGGCGCGGACGCTGGCGCGCCGTTTGCTGAGTCTCGGTTTGGAACGGGGGTCGCGAGCCGCGCTGGTAGCCGCTACCGGGCCGGAATTCATCCGCTTCTTCTTCGCCTGTCAGTACGCGGGCTTGGTACCGGTGCCGCTACCGGTCTCCATCCGGCTCGGTGGCCATCGGGCGTATGTGTCACAACTGCAGAACCTGCTGCGGGGCTGCCGGGCCTCGATCGCCATGGCGCCTGCGGGGTTGCTCGAGTTTTTAAACGAGGCGGTCACCGACGAACTGGGACTTCGGCGATACGGAAGCGCCGAGTCCTACGACGCGCTTCCCGAGCAGAGCGGTACGCTTCAGCCCCTGGGCGCGGACGAGATGGCCTATATCCAATACACTTCCGGCAGCACCCGGTTTCCCCGCGGCGTGGTGATCTCACAGCGCCAGGTGATGAGCAACCTTGCCTGTATCATTCGGGACGGCCTGCAGATCGGTTCAGAGGATCGTTGCATGTCGTGGTTGCCCTACTACCATGACATGGGAATGGTCGGCTTCGTGTTGGCGCCGCTGGCCGCCCAGCGCTCGGTGGACTACCTGGATACCCACGAATTCGCCATGCGGCCGCGGTGCTGGCTGGATCTGATGGCCCGTAATCGTGCCACCGTCTCCTTCAGTCCGCCATTCGGATACGAGTTGTGTGCACGCCGGGTCAGCGCCGACGACGCCGCCAGATACGATCTCAGCGCGTGGCGTGTGGCGGGTGTCGGAGCGGAAACCATTCGTCCCGAGACCTTGGAGAAGTTCGCCGAGGCGTTGGAGCTCAGCGGGTTCAAGGCCACCGCGTTCCTGCCTTGCTATGGCATGGCGGAGTGTTCCCTGGGCATCAGTTTCACCTCCCTGGGACGTGGCCTCGAAGTGGATCGCGTGGACGCTGACCACCTCGCTGCTGAACATGTCGCCGTACCGGCCGGTCCCGACACTTCGCGGGCCAGTGGGTTCGTGAAGTGTGGCCCCCCGCTTCCGGGACACGAGGTTGTGATCCGGGATCCCCAGGGGCATTCCCTTCCGGAGCGCCACGCCGGTGCTATCACAGTGCGGGGGCCCAGCGTCATGTCCGGGTATTTCGAGGAGCCGGAACTGACCCGCGCCTGCCTCTCATCGGACGGCTGGCTGGACACCGGAGACCTGGGCTACATCGTGGACGGCAACGTGGTGATTACCGGGCGCAAGTCTGATCTGATCATCGTCAACGGCCGCAATATCTGGCCGCAGGATCTGGAATACCTCGGCGAACAGCAGGAAGAGGTCCGCCCCGGTGACGCCTCTGCGTTTTCGGTTCCGGGCCCGGACGGCCGCGATCGGGTCGTGGTGGTGATTCAGTGCCGGGTCGCGGACCCGGCACGGCGTACGACCCTGGTCCGGCGCCTGCACCGGCTGATCCACGAGATGCTTGGTATCGACAGCATCATTGAGCTGGTGCCTCCGCATACCCTCCCGCGCACTTCTTCCGGGAAGCTTTCGCGTTCCGCGGCGCGCCGTGATTACCTGCGCCGTTTGGATGAGGCCGAGGAGATGGAGCCGTCCACTGGCCCCGCAGAAGCGGCGCTAGGCGGTTAGCCCGGAGCAGGGCCTTCCCCCCGCGATTGGCTCTTCCACACACCATTGCCCTCACTGGCGCGACCGGGTTTATCGGCGGCGCGCTGTTGCGCGCGCTGCTCAACGAGGGATTGCAGATCCGAGCCCTGGTGCGCCGAACTTCGCGGGCGGTTGCTGCGGGTCCGGTGGAATGGATCCGAGGTGATTTGGATGACACCGAGTGCCTGCGCGAGTTGACCCGCGGAGCGGACGCCGTGATACATTGCGCGGGGGCGGTACGGGGTGCCCGGCGTGCGGATTTCGATCTCGTCAATGTTGCCGGCGTAGCGCGGCTAGCGGCGGTGGCGGCGTCCTACCAACCCGCACCGCGTTTCCTGTTGATGTCATCCCTGGCTGCCCGGGAGCCCGGCCTGTCATTCTATGCCTCCAGCAAGCGTGATGGGGAGGATGCGCTTGCCGGTGCCGCTGGGCCGATGGGATGGGCCGTATTGCGGCCACCGGCGGTATACGGGCCGGGGGACCGTGAGGTGGCGCCACTGTTCCGATGGATCGGGCGTGGTCATGCCCCCTTGCTTTCCGAGGCCGATGCCCGGTTTTCGCTGCTGTATATAGATGACCTTGCGGCCGCCGTGGTGGCGTGGCTGCGGGACGGCGGCAACGAGCGGCGTGCGTTCGAGTTGCACGACGGGCGGCTCGGCGGTTATTCCTGGGAAGACGTGGTGAGTATCGCGGAACGGTTGTTAGGCCGCCGCATACGTCGGATCCCCGTCCCGGCATCGCTCCTGCGCGTGGCGGCCGGGGTGAACCTGGTCGCCGCGCGCGTCTTGCGGTACCGGCCGATGTTGACGCCGGGCAAGGTGTGCGAGCTGCGTCACCGGGACTGGGTGTGCGACAATCGGGAAATCCATCAGGCTATCGCCTGGGCACCCCGGGTGGGGTTGGAAGAGGCGCTGCGCAGCGGCTTAGGATGGGGTACGATCAGCGCAACCCGGAGTTGAGTCGGCCGCAACGGCGGTACCGGCCCCCGGCCTGGGCCATGACAACGGTTTCCCGTGGCCACGTCCCACGCGGGGTGGTTCGCGGCTGGCCGCCGGGCGGTTGGATGAACCGGGCGCGTATTGGCGGGTCCCGACCTACCCGAGAACGCGGTACACTGGTCGGGTTGAACGGTGAGGGCGGATTTTAAATGAGCGCGTACGATGACATCGTGGCCCAGGTATATCAGGGCCTCAGGCCGTTCGCCCGGAACGACGTCGCGCTGAGCGAAGATTCCGAACTCGTGGGGGACCTGGGGCTGGATTCCGTGCAGGTAATGGAGATGTTGCTGGAGATCGAGGATCGTTTCGGGATTTCCATCCCGGTTAACATCCTTGCCGAGGTGGTCACCATACGCGATCTGGCCTCGCAGATCGAACGACTGACGCGTGAGTGACCATGGCGCTGTTCGATAAATTTCAACGGCTCGCGGCCGCGAAGGAAGAACTCGACGGTTATGGAGTGGATCCTTTCGGCGTCCAGGTCGAGCGGGTGATATCCGCCACCGAAGGCCAGATCGAGGGCCGCCCCACCATCCTGGCCGGCACCAATAATTACCTTGGCCTGAGCTTCGACCCCGAGTGTATCGCCGCGGCGCGCGCGGCGGTTTCGGTGGAGGGTACCGGCACCACTGGCTCGCGGATGGCGAACGGGACCTTTGCGGGTCACCTGGCCCTGGAGCGGGAGTTGGCGGATTTCTACGGTCGCCGTTCCGCGATCGTGTTTTCCACCGGATATCTGGCCAACCTGGGGATTCTGTCCACCGTGGCGGGCCCGGGGGACGTGCTGCTGCTGGACACCGATTGTCACGCCAGCATCTACGACGGTGGCAGGATGAGCGGCGCCGAAATGATCCGATTCCGGCACAACAATGCCGCGGATCTCGGCAAACGGCTGGCCCGGCTCGGTGAGCGGGCCGCGGACGCCGTGATCGTGGTGGAAGGTATCTACAGCATGTTGGGCGATCGCGCGCCGCTGCAGGCGATCGTCGAGGCCAAGCGCTGCTACGGGGGCTATCTCGTGGTAGACGAGGCCCATTCCCTGGGCGTGCTCGGTGCGCACGGCCGCGGTCTCGCCGAAGAGGCTGGGGTGGAACGCGACGTGGACTTCGTTATCGGGACCTTCAGCAAGAGTCTAGGCGCCACCGGCGGGTTCTGTGTCAGCGACCTTCCAGCCTTGGACCTGATCCGCTACGCCAGTCGACCCTACGTGTTTACCGCATCCCCTTCGCCGTCGGTGATCGCCTCCACCCGTACCGCTTTACGTTTGTTGCGCGAGCGGCCAGCGTTGCGGCAGCGGCTTTGGGACAACGCGCAACATTTGTACAGCGCCCTGGAAAAGCTGGGGTTCCGTCTGGGACCCGAGGTGAGCCCGGTGGTGGCCGTCATGCTAGACAGCAAGGCCCAGGCTCTCGCTTTTTGGCGTGGTCTGCTGGAGCGGGGGATCTACGTCAATCTGATGTTTCCGCCCGCGACGCCCAATGGCAGATGCCTGGTGCGTTGCAGCGTCAGCGCCGCCCATAGCCCGGAGCAGATCGAGGTGATCTGTGCCGCCTTCGAGCAGCTGCGCGAGATCTCCGAGACACCCGTGTCAGATCTGCGCGCCAAGGTATCCGGCGCGGCGCCCTGAATCCGCTGCGCCCTGGATGCGGCGGTGCGTCAACGGCGTTGCCCGCGGCCCGGCGACCTGCAGGATGGACCAGCGGATGATTTCCTTGCGCGAATTGGTGATCTATAGCGACCACCTGTTGGAGAGCAACGCGCTTCCCGACTATTGCCCCAACGGCCTGCAGGTGGAGGGCCGCGAACAGGTCCGGCGGTTGGTGAGCGGCGTAAGCGCCTGCCGGTCGTTGATCGAAGCCGCTGCAGGCACCGGTGCGGATTTGCTGCTGGTGCACCATGGTTATTTCTGGAAGGGTGAGGACGCCCGGATCACCGGGATGAAACGGGCGCGGATCAAGGCGCTCCTGGACGCGGGGATCAGCCTGCTGGCCTATCACCTGCCTTTGGATGTCCACCCGGAACTGGGCAACAACGCCCAACTGGCGTTGCGTCTGGGTTTTCGGGTCGCTGGGCGTTTCGGCCGGGAGAGCGGTCCAGCCATTGGGTTCCATGGGGTGCTGGATACACCGGTAGCCGCGGCGGGTTTGGCTGAACGGGTGCGCCGGGTACTCGGGCGGATGCCCCTGCACGTACCGGGCAGGGCGGATCCGATCCGCAGTGTTGCTTGGTGCACGGGCGCGGCCCAGGGCTATATCGAGGCGGCGGCGGACCTAGACGTGGACGCGTATCTGACCGGCGAGGTCTCCGAGGCAACAGTGCATGTGGCCCGCGAGCGTGGGCTGCACTTTTTTGCCGCCGGCCATCACGCCACCGAGCGCTATGGAGTGCAGGCCCTGGGGATCCACTTGGCGGAGCACTTCGGGCTGGAACACCACTTCGTCGATATCGATAATCCGGCGTGAGGAGCAGACTCCACCGTGTGCCTTGCGTGCACCGGCGGGTACCGTTCTGGAAAATAAGAGTATTCTGAGATATGATGCTGCAGATTTTTTGCGTGTGGCCTGTGTCTGCGCGGATCTGGTGATTCTAGTGGATAGAGGGGCTACCCATTAGCAATGACGGGGTGAATATGCGGCGGCGCCGCTTTCTCGCCGCCGGCCATGTCGCAGTGCCATTTCTCGCCTCAATAGCAACCGGGCAAGAAGGCCCAGGCGACGGGCGCCCAGGGGGGGTGGACATTGACAAGCTGTAATTGGATCAGCTCGTCGCCATTACCCCCAATGAATACGACCGTACGGTGTTGGGCTTGGTGAATTTTCTGGTCTACGTGGGTGAGCCGGCCAAGCTCCAGCGTAGTCGACTCGGGGGCTGGTCCGGGTCATGACAAATCCCGGGACTACACGGCGTGACCTTTCCGGATCACCCGGAGGCCGGGCAAACGGCGTACACTATGGTGGTCCTCTCCGGGCTGGGAGAGGTAGACGTTCGCGGTTTCCGGTGCTTGCCACGCCTCCCATTTTTCCTACAGGCTCCTAGGCCATGGTCCTGCTTGCCAACCGAAGGTCGGTAATGACGCTGTTCTCCGCGCCGACGTGTCCGTTCAGCCATCGGACACGCATGGTGCTTGCGGAGAAGGGGATTACCGTCGATATCGTCCAGATCGAACCCGGCGCCCAGGCCGAGGACCTGATCGATCTCAACCCGTACAACACCGTCCCGACCTTAGTGGATCGGGATTTGGTGCTCTACGACTCCCAGCTCATCATGGAGTACCTGGATGAGCGCTTTCCGCATCCGCCACTGATGCCGGTGGATCCCGTCTCCCGCGCTCGGTTCCGGCTGGCTTGGTACCGTATCGAGCACGATTGGTTCAGCATGATCGGCGACCTCGAGGACCGCAATGACAAGAAGTCGTCGAAGGCGCGCAAGATGCTGCGTGACGGTCTCGCCGCGACTGCTGACGTATTTGCCGCCAAACCTTTCTTCCTGAGCGATGAGTTCTCTCTGGTCGATTGCTGCATAGCGCCGCTGCTATGGCGGTTACCGGCCTACGGGGTTGAGCTGCCCAGCCAGGCGAAGGTGGTATCGCAGTACGCGGATCGGATATTCGCGCGTGATTCGTTCCGCGCCAGCCTCACGGATGCCGAACGCGAGATGCGGGATTGATGCCCATAGACGTGGATTGAAGCGCACCGTCGGAACACCATGGCCTCCAGCACCCGCCCGTACCTGATCCGCGCGATCTATGAGTGGACCCTGGACAATGGGTTCACCCCCTACGTTCTCGTCAACGCCATGGCCGCGGGTGCACGGGTTCCGCAACAGTATGTCGAGAACGGCAAGATCATCCTGAACATCAGTCCCCAGGCCGTCCAGGGACTGGGCCTGGGCAACGAACAGATCATGTTCCAGGCCCGCTTCAGCGGAAGTCCCATGGAAGTCCAGGTCCCGGTGCCCGCGGTGCTCGCGATCTACGCCCGGGAGACGGGGCAGGGCATGCTGTTTGATGAGAGCGACGAGGAACCGCCGCCGGAGCCGGCGGGGGAGCGCCGCAAGCCGGACCTGAAGGTGATCAAGTAGGGCCGACACTGAGGCGCGTGAGGCCGCGATGATCGAGGTAGTCCAGGGAGACATCACCCACTTGGCCACGGACGCCATCGTCAACGCCGCCAACCCCAGCCTCCTGGGGGGCGGCGGCGTAGACGATGCTATTCACCGGGGCGCGGGCCCCGAACTGTTGGCGTCCTGCCGGCCCCTGGGTGGTTGTTGCCCCGGTGACGCGAAAGTTACTCCCGGGTTTCGTCTGCCGGCTCGTTGGGTGATCCATACCGTGGGGCCGGTGTGGCGGGGCGGCGGGTATGGCGAGCCCGCCCTGCTGGAGCGTTGTTACCGCCGTTGCTTCCAGTTGGCCATGGAAATCGGCGTGTGCAGCATCGGGTTCCCCGCTATCAGCACCGGCGTGTACGGCTATCCTAAGGGAGAGGCGGCCCAGATCGCGCTTCGCGTTATGAGAGAACACGCACCGCACCTGGATCGCATTGTCGCTTGCTGCTTCAGTGCGGCGGACGCGGAGTTGTACCGGCGGTTACTGCCGGGCGCTCCGGTGCCCTGACCGGCACTGGCGCCGAAGGCGCGTCGCGGGTCCGGACGCCGAGTAGAGGTCAATACGTCGCGTCGGGGTCCGGCGGCAGGGTCTTGCCCGGGTTCAGGATCCCATGCGGATCGAACTGGGACTTGATGCGGCGCATCAGGTCCAGGGTGGCCGGGTCGATCTCCCGAGCGATGTAATCCCGTTTCTCCAGACCCACACCGTGTTCTCCTGACAGCGTGCCCCCCAGTTCCAGCACCAGATCGAAGACCCGGCCCAGACATGCCTGTCCTGCTGCCAGTTGCCGGGGATCGTCCGGGTCCACCAGCAGGTTCACGTGGATGTTCCCATTCCCGGCGTGGCCGAAGTTCACGATAGTGACGTCGAACTCCCGGGCCAGGTCGTTCAGCCCGTCGATGAGGTCCGCCATCCGTGATACGGGGACCACCACGTCTTCGTTGATCTTCTTTGGCGCAATGGTACGCAGCGCCGGAGACAGGGCCTTGCGTGCGGTCCACAACTCACGCACCTCCTGGGCATCCCGTGCCGCGCGCAATTCCACCAGCCCGTCGCCATCCGCGGCACGGCCTACCGACGCGACGGCGGCGTCCATCCCCGCCTCGGGACCGTCCACCTCGATCATCAGCAGGGCGCCGGCTCCGTGCGGCAGGTCGGCACCGGTGTAGCCACGGATCATCTCGATGGCGCGCGCGTCCATAAACTCCAGGGCGCAGGGGATCACCGGTTGGGCCATGATCCGCGATACCGCCCGTGCGGCGCCGCGGATATCCCGGTACACGGCGCGCAGGGTGCGCCGTGTCTCCGGCAGCGGGGTGAGCTTCAGGGTTGCTTCGGTGATGATCGCGAGGGTGCCTTCCGATCCGATCAGCAGGCGGGTGAGGTCGTAGCCCACCACCCCTTTTGTGGTATAGACCCCGGCGCGGATTTCTCGGCCCGCACCGGTTACGGCGCGCAGGCCCAGGGTGTTCTCCCGCGGCGTGCCGTATTTGACCGCGCGTGGGCCCGCCGAGTTGTAGGCGAGGTTGCCACCCACAGTACAGTACGCCGCGCTGGTGGGGTCGGGGGGCCAGAAAAATCCGTGCGCCGCCGCCGCGTCCTGGACCCCCTGGTTGGTGACGCCGGGCTCAACCACAATCACCCGATTGTCCGGGTCCAGTGTCAGAATCCGGTCCATGCGTTCCAGGGATAGGACCAGGCCGCCCTCGGTCGGTACGCTGGCGCCGGTGGTGCCGGTTCCGCGCCCACGCGCCACCAGAGGCACACGTTGCGCGTGGCACAGGCCTACCACGTCGCGCACCTGCGCGTGGGTGGTGGCGAACACCACGGCATCCGGTACCGCATGCCGGCGGCTGTTGTCGTAGCCGTATGCCCAGCGGTCGGCCGGGTCGGTGAGCACGGCGCCGGCGCCGACGATCTCCGTCAGCGTTCGCAGAATCTGGGGCGCGAGCGTTGTCATAGTGGCGGTCGGTTTCAGGTGGCGGATGACGGTCGACGGCCGGCGGTCGCTTCGTGCCGGGGCCGCTCCGGGGTTGTACGGCGTTGCGCGGACGGTGTGTAGCCCGCACACCCGTCTCTTTTGAGGTCTTTCAGTACTCCTGTCCGAGCAGTTGCCGGTCCACGAGATCACATAGGCAATGGACTATCAGGATATGGACTTCCTGGATCCGTGCCGTCGAGGTGCCGGGTACCCGGATCTCCACATCGCGTTCCTCCAAAACGGTGGCGAGACTGCCGCCGTCGCGGCCATTGAGTGCGATGACCACCATGTCACGGTCGTGCGCTGCCTGTGCCGCCCGTAGGATATTGCGCGAGTTACCGCTGGTGCTGATGGCGAGCAATACGTCGCCTGGTTGGCCGAGAGCCTGGACCTGTTTGGCGAATATTTCGTCGAAGCTCTCGTCGTTGGCGATGGAGGTCAGGGTGGAGCTGTCGGTGGTCAACGCCACTGCTGGCAGACCGGGACGCTGGATCTCGTAGCGGTTGAGCATCTCGGCCGCAAAATGCTGGGCATCGGCGGCGGACCCGCCGTTGCCGCAGGCCAGCACCTTGTGGCCGTCCAGCAGGCCGGTGGTGATCGTCTCCGCGGCCCGCGCGATCGCCGTGGCGACGGCCTCCAAGGCCTGGCGCTTGACCGCGATGCTTTCCTCGAAATTCTGACGGATGTACCCCAGCAGGTCCATGACCGGCTCCTCAGGCCCCAAAGGCGTTGGGTATCCACCGGATTCGAGGGCCAGTGCGGGCACCTTCCATGGATACCACGTCGAACCGGCTCGGCGCCCGCGCGGCTACCGGGTCGCGCTGCAGGTAGTGTAATGCAGTCGCTAGCAGTTTGGCGCGTTTGCGCGCATCCACGCTCTCCGCCCCGGTGCCGAAGCGGGGTGCGCGCCGGTAGCGGACCTCGATGAACACGGTGCTGCCCTGCTGTTCCATGACCAGATCGATCTCGCCGGCCGGGCAGCGGTAGTTGCGTTCTATCAGGGTGAGCCCCTGGGCTTGCAGGTACCGGCATGCCAGGTCTTCCGCCCAGCGGCCCGTGTCCGCGGGGCGCTGGGCACTCACGGGATCGCCTTGCCAGTCGCTTTGGGTATGGCCACCGGGTCCAGCAGTACCGGCAGGCCGTCCTGGAAACGGGCCCACAGCAGGTCCCGGTGTACGCGCCCGTCGGGGTCCAGGGCGAGACTGCCGGTGGCCCCCTCGAAGCGCGCAAACGGGTTGCTGCGCATGGCGTCCAGCTGGGGGATGATCCGGTACGCGTCGATTCCCAGGGCGTTGAGCCGCGGCAGTCGCGCGGACTGATCCGGCCAAAGGGTAGTGAGTTCCTGGCGTATGTCTTGCTGGGCTGGGGTTTCCGCCAGGGTCCAGGGCATGTCGCAAAACCGCGTACCGTCCAGATCCCGATCCGCGTCGGCGTCCGGTGTACCGGAATAGATGTGGGACGTAGCGTAGACCGGCAGATCCGATGCGTGGTGGAACTTCAACTGAGGCCGCAGCAGTCTTGCGTCCCGAGGGAAGGCCGCCATGAATATGAAGTCCACATCCTTGCGCCGGCGCGGCTCGAACTCCAGTTTGCGCTGCAGGAGGCTGCGCAAGGCGCGATACCGGGCCCGGCTCTCGTCCAGATTCAGAAGCCGACGGATCGGCGTGGCGAAATCGGTGTGGGTCGGATTGTAGCGTTGTTCTCCGAGGGTGATGCCGCCAAGAGTCTGCCAACGCTGCTCGAAGGCCCGCGCGACCCGATCGCCCCAAGAGCCCTCCGGGGCCAGCACCAGCACCCGGCTGTGACCGTCGAGCCAAGCGCGTTCCGCCACTTGACGCGCCTCCTGTTCAGGGGATAAGCCGAATTGATAGAAGCCCTTGGGGGCCGGCTGTCCGGGTTCCAAATAGTTCAGCGCCAGGGTCGGCACCGCGAGCGACGGCTGCTGGGCTACCGCGGTGACCGCCTCCTTGCGCAGCGGTCCGACGATGAAGTCCGCGCCGTCGCGTACCGCCTGGAGGTAGGCCTGCACGGCGTCCGCCGGCAGGTCGCCGGTGTCGTAGATCCGGATCCGTGGAGGGGGGGAGGTTTGCTGGCTCGTGGGCTGGTAGTAGGCGGCCAGGAACCCGTCCAGTACGGCGCTGGCGGCCTCAGCGAAGGGGCCCCGCAACGGCAGGAGTAGGGCCACCGAATGCGGATGGAGCCGCGCGGCGGCGTAGTACCGGAGCAGTTCGGGGATCAAGACGCGGATCGCGGGATGGTCCGGATAGCGCTGTTCCCACGTATGTACCGCATGCTGGAACTGCGCCGGGTTTCCCTGGGCGGCACGCGCCAGGGTTGCGAGTTCCAGCCAGCCGCTCACCGGATCGGGGGGCGGCGCGGTGCGTAGTTGTTCCAAGGCCGCGCTGGTGAGCTGACCGAGGGCGCTCCAGATCTGTTGCTGATTTTCCTGAACCGCCTCCGGCGTTTTCAGCAGCGGTTCCAGTGCCACTCGTTCGCGCACGCTCTCCAGGGGGTTTCCGGCCAGCAGGAAGGCGGTCGCTCGCAGGCGGCGGAGGCGCCGTTGCAGGGAATCCGGCAGGCGTTCCGGCGGTGAGATGGTGGTGGCGGTGAGGGCCTTGAGGGGGTTGCGTTTCGCGAGGTAAATCTCCCCGGTCAGCAGCTGACGCTGCACCGTCAGCAGGGGGGCTCCAGGCGGGATCTGAATCCGGATCAGCAGGGCCTGCGCGGCGTCGATCTGTCCGCCCATCACGTAGGCGTGGGCCGCACGCAGCAGGTAGTCCTCACGCGTGGGCGGCGCGGCATGCTCTGCCAGGGTCTGATAAGCTTGGGCGGCGTCCAGGTAACGGCCCGCTGCTTCCAGGGACTCGGCGCGGGCCGCGGGATGGAACTGGGGTAGCAGGCCGGGGGCGCCGCGTTGCAGCCCGGCGCATCCGGCAAGCAGTGCTACGCCAAGCGCGCAGGCTAAACGGAGCAGGGTGGCGCGTGCGTACCTGCTCGTGGCCGGCCGGCGCGGCGGCTTCGCCGACACTCCGCCGTGTCGGGCAGGGGGAGTACGCCCAATACGGGCGTATACAGTGGTGACCGCCGGCGGCGGCCGGTGGGAAATGCTGGCTGGGATCGGCGTGTGTTGCATACGGTATGGTCTGGGGCCAGGATGGTGTCAGAACAGGTCGGGTGCGGTAGGTGCGGCCCGGCGCCCAGGCAACCGGACGCGCCGCTCCGCGTGGTTAATTGCCCGCCGCGGGTTCCGCAGAACCGCGCCACTTCCGGTGGCCCGCCCGGGCGACAGGCGTCGTGGTCCCGCGGTGACGGATTGACGAACCACAGTATCTTGGCGATTGTGCAAGTGTCAATCGAGAAGGGGGTCTTGTACGTGGTCGCCACGCCCATCGGGAACCTGGGGGATCTCAGTTCCCGGGCCCGGGAGGTGTTGGCCGGCGTGGACCATATCGCCGCTGAGGATACCCGCCATAGCCGCGGGTTGTTGGCCCACTTCGATATTCACACGTCCCTTTCGTCCCTGCACGAACACAATGAAACGCGAGAGGGCCCGCGGCTGGTGGAGCGACTCCTGGCCGGCGATGCCCTGGCCTTGATCTCGGACGCAGGTACTCCGTTGATCAGTGATCCGGGATACCGTCTGGTACGGCTGGCCCGCGATCGCGGGGTGCGGATCGTTCCGGTCCCGGGGCCCAGCGCTTTGACCTGTGCGCTGTCGGCCTGCGGACTGCCCGCGGATCGGTTCGTGTTCGAGGGCTTTCTCCCCCCACGCGCCACGGCGCGACGCGCACGCCTCGCGCAGCTGTGCGCCGAATCGCGGACATTGGTGTTCTACGAAGCGTCGCATCGTATCGAACCCACGCTATCGGACATGGCTGGCGCCCTGGGCACGGAACGCCCGGCGGTGGTGGCCCGGGAACTGACCAAGCGCTTCGAGACCCTGCGTGCGGGCGGCCTGGAGGAGCTGGCGCGCTGGATCGCCGCGGACCCGCAGCAGCACAAAGGGGAATTCGTGGTCCTGGTGGCGGGCGCGAGTCCCATCCCCGATGCGCCCGACTTGGCTGAGGCGCGCCGGGTTCTGGGGCTCTTGCTGGAGGAGCTCCCGGTGAAACAGGCGGTGGCGCTGGCCGCGGGCATTACCGGGCAGCCGAAAAACCAACTCTATGCGCTGGCCCTTGAGCTTCGTGATGGGTTGCGTTAAAACGGTTTTTTAGCGGACCGTGCCGCGGACGAACGCAGGGAATGCGATGTCCATCACCACTGCCGACGGTCGAGATTCTGCCCACCCCGATTTCGCCGCGGGCCTGTCCCATTTTCAGGCCGGGGAGTATCGGGAGGCCCTGGCTTGCTTCCGAAAGGCAGACTTCGAGGCTCGGCGTGACGACCACCACCGCCACCGATATACCTCCTACCACGGTCTGACCTTGGTGTGTCTCGGGGATCCCGGCGGCCTTGCCCTGTGCCGGGCGGCCGTGGACAGCGACGAGTTGGACGTGGGGTTGTTCCGCAATCTGGCGTTGGCCGAATTGCAGACCCAACACCGCCGCCGGGCGGTGGCGGCCTTGGGCAAGGGGCTGGCAGTGGATCCCGACGATTCCGGCTTGCTGGAACTGCGGCGCCAGCTCGGCGTGCGTCGCCTGCCGCTGGTGCCGTTCTTGGGCCGTGATCACCTGGTCAACCGCATCCTCGGAAAGCTGACCTACCGCCGTCGCGGCCGGAACCCGTCCGCCGGGGGCGCGTAAGACCCCGGGGTCCCCGGCGCTGCCTGGTGCTATACTGAACTGCGGAGTCGGCCGGGCAGCCGCTGCGTCGCGTGTAGGCGTAGAGGAAAGTCCGGGCTCCATAGGGCAGGGTGCCAGGTAACGCCTGGGGGGCGCGAGCCCACGGAAAGTGCCACAGAAAATATACCGCCTACGCACCTACGGGTGCCGGTAAGGGTGAAATGGTGCGGTAAGAGCGCACCGCGTTCGGTGGCAACACCGGCGGCACGGTAAACCCCACCCGGAGCAAGACCAAATAGGGGGGCAATGGTGCGGCCCGCACGGCTCCCGGGTAGGTCGCTTGAGGTGCGCGGTGACGCGCATCCCAGAGGAATGGCTGTCCTCGACAAAACCCGGCTTACAGGCCGACTCCGCTCTTCACCGAATCCCCCAGAGGTGTGTTCCGCGCCCTGGATTTCCCGTGCCGAGGCGTCTCGCGCCGTTCCTGCCGACGGTCGTCTCCGTCTGGCAACATTTGATCCGCGTTCCTGACTAGCCTCCTGATGCGGCCGCCGGTGCGCGCCGCGACGTGTGTGCACCCGCCTTATACCGTCGTCGACATTTTTTTAAGGTCCGCGTGGTCGCGTCCGATTGGCGGTTCGGCGTCCGCCCGGCGAACGCCCGTGGGAAATGCCGGACAGCCTTCCGCGGCCCTTTGAACGCGGGTTTTCCAGCACGTCCCCAGGTATCTCCGGGCGCCCTTGACAGCCCGAGTAGCCCGGCGGTATTGTCGCGGTGGGCTGTCGTGGGACAATGTGGCAGAAAGTGGATAATTAGAACCACCGTAGGGGTTGAAAGGGGTGGCTGTCTCCTTCCGCGGTGTTAATGGGCTCACCCTGGATGCCAAGGGCCGCTTGGCGATCCCGGCGACCTATCGCCAGGCGTTGACCGACCACTGCGACGGCAAGCTGGTGGTGACCCTCAACCGTGAGTCATCCCTGCTGCTCTATCCACTTCCCGAATGGGAGGATGTCGCTCGCCGCATTTTACGCCTCCACGAGTCGGAGTTTGCCAGCAGTCTGCGCGCGGTCATGGTAGCCAACGCTACCGACTGTCGACTCGACGCCCACGGGCGGGTGCTGCTGCCGGCGATTCTCAGAGAACTGGTGTCCATTACCAAGGAGATCCGTTTGATCGGCATGGGCAACCGGCTGGAGCTTTGGGACGCGGCGACCTGGGACGAGAAGCTGCGTCACAGCATGGAAGTGGTGCGGCAGGAGCCGCCGGCGAACGCCGGCGAGATCTTCTTCAACTGACAATGCATGGTGCGAGACGACACCCATCGCGCGGTCCTGTTGGAGGAGGTGCTGGAAGGGTTGTGTCCACGGCCCGGCGGGGTCTATGTGGATGCCACCTACGGCCGTGGCGGGCACGCCGCCGCGGTCCTGGAACGTATCGGCCCCGCGGGCCGGTTGCTGGCCATCGATAAGGACCCCGAGGCGGTTGCGGCGGCCCGGGAGCGGTTTGCAGACGATCCACGGGTGGCCTCGGTGCACGGTAGCTTTGAGACCTTGGAGGAACTGGTGGACGGCCACGGCTACGCCGGCAGGGTGAACGGCATCCTGCTGGACCTCGGCGTCTCCTCGCCACAGCTGGAGGAGGCGCGGCGGGGTTTTAGCTTCCTGAGGGACGGCCCGCTGGACATGCGCATGGACCCTGATCGGGGCGAGAGCGCCGCCGCCTGGCTGGCGCGGGTGGACGAGGGTGAACTCACTCAGGTCATTCGGCGCTACGGCGAGGAGCGCTACGCGCGTAACGTGGCGCGGGCCATCGTGGCGGCCCGCGCGCGCGCGCCCATCACCCGCACCGGATCGCTCGCGGAGATCATCGCCGTCGCGGTTCCCAGCCGGGAACCGGGTAAGCACCCGGCGACCCGTACGTTCCAGGCGATCCGGATCTTTATCAATCGGGAGTTGGAGGTGCTCGCGGCGTGCCTGCCCCAGGCGGTGCGGGTGCTGGCGCCCGGCGCGCGGTTGGCAATGATCAGCTTTCATTCCCTCGAGGACCGGTTGGTGAAGCGGTTTCTACGGGATCAGGCGCGCGGGGACCGGTTCCCGCCGGACTTGCCGGTTTCCCAAGATCGGCTGACGCCGACCTTGCGGCTGGTGGGGCGCGCGCGCCGGCCCGGGGAGGCAGAAGTGGCGCGGAACCCGCGCGCGCGCAGCGCGGTGCTGCGGGTGGCGGAGCGTTTGCCGTGATGCAGCGTAGCGGCGTATTGGCCCTGCTGGCGCTGGTGCTGGCCTCTGCCCTGGGGGTGGTGTACGCCACGCACGAGACCCGGCGGCTGTTCGTTGAACTCCAGCACCTGCGTGCTGAGCGCGATTCACTGAACGTGGAATGGGGCCGGCTGGAGTTGGAGGAGAGCACCTGGGGCACTCACAGCCGGGTCGAGCGGATTGCTCGCACCCAGTTGGGGATGCATAGCCCCGCGCCCGACTCTGTTGTGATCGTCAGGCCGTGACGGTGGCAGCATCCGATATCGCCTATCCCGTTCGGCGTGCCCTGGTGCTGGGGCTGTTCGGCCTCGCGGGGGCCCTGCTGGTGGGCAGGGCGGTGCAGTTGCAGGTGCTGGATACCGGTTTTCTCCAGCACCAGGGGGACATGCGTTTCCTCCATGTGATACCGATCCCGGCCCACCGCGGGATGATCAGCGACCGCAACGGCGAACCGCTAGCCATCAGCACGCCGGTGGATTCGGTGTGCGCTAACCCCGGGGAGCTGGTCACCGACCTTGGGGCGGCACGCCGGCTGGCGCGGCTGCTAGACCTCCCGGGGGCGGGGTTGGTGCGTAAAATACAGGCCAATAAGGAGCGTAAGTTTCTGTATATCAAGCGACATATTCCCCCTGAGTTGGGGCGTCAGGTTACCGCGATGGACGTGCCGGGGGTGTTCCTGCGCCGCGAGTACCAGCGCTATTACCCGGCCGGAGCGGTGACTGCCCACGTCCTTGGCTTTACGAACATCGATGACGTGGGGCAGGACGGGCTGGAGCTGGCGTACAATAACTGGCTGCATGGTGTCCCGGGGAGCGAGCAGGTCCTGGAGGACCGGTTCGGTCATATTGTCCAGGAGGTGGAGCTGTTGCGCGCTCCGCGACCCGGCAAGAACCTGATCCTCAGTCTGGACCGACGGATCCAGTATCTCGCGTACCGGGAGTTGCAGGCGGCGGTGCAACAACACCACGCCCGTGCTGGTTCCCTGGTGATGCTCGATGCCCGCACCGGCGAGGTGCTGGCGATGGTGAATCAACCCTCTTACAACCCCAACAACCGCGCCCAGCTGTACGGCAGCCGGTACCGCAACCGCGCCGTAACCGACGTGTTCGAGCCCGGGTCCGCGATCAAGCCGTTCACCATTGCCACCGCCCTGCTGAGCGGACGGTATCGCCCCGACACCATCATCGATACCCGTCCCGGGTGGTTTCAGGTAGACAACGACACGATACGGGACGTAAGTGACTTTGGCGTGATCGACGTGAGCACGGTCATCGAGAAATCCAGCAATGTCGGGGCGAGCAAAATCGCCCTGTCCCTGCCGGCGCAGCTGCTCTGGACCGAATTCCACAAGTTCGGGTTCGGGCAGATTACGAGCAGCGGCTTTCCTGGCGAGGCCATGGGCCGGTTGCGCTACTACACCAAGTGGCATCCGGTGGACCAGGCCAGCCTGTCGTTCGGCTACGGGATCTCGGTGACCGCGCTGCAGTTGGCCCAGGCCTACGCGACCCTGGCCGATGGCGGGGTGATGCACCCACCACGATTTCTGAAGGCCAACACACCACCTGCGGGGACGCGGGTGATCCCCGCGTCCATCGCCGCCCAGGTGCGCGCCATGATGGAGCGGGTTGTGACCAAGGAGGGCACCGGGTTTCGTGCCCGGGTCCCCGGTTATCTGATCGCCGGCAAGACGGGCACGGTACACCGGCCGATCCCAGGTGGCTATGCCAAGCACCGTTACAATGCGATCTTCGCCGGTATGGCACCCGCCAGCGACCCGCGTCTGGTAATGGTGGTGGTGATCGACGATCCGCGCGGTGAATATTACGGTGGCGAGGTGGCGGCACCGGTATTCGCCCGCGTAATGGCCGGGGCCCTGCGCTTCCTGGATATCTCTCCGGACGCGGTGCCGGCGAATCAACAGCTGGTGCAATGGGGGGACGCAGCATGATGGCCGCGCGCCCCCACGCCGTGCATCTGCACCTGCGGGATCTGCTGGATGGCTTGGTGCAGGTGTCGGACCGCGACGATTGCGAGGTCCGTGGGCTGGCGGTGGACAGCCGTGGGGTGCGTGCTGGTGACGTGTTCTTCGCCTGCGCCGGACGGCGCAGTCACGGCCTCGCGTTCCTGAAGCAGGCCATCGCGGCAGGATCGGTCGCGGTGGTCTACGAGGTACGTGACGCCCACGAAGTCCGCGTACTGCGCGAGCGTTACGCGGTACCCAGCGGCCCGAGACGCGTACCGCTGGTAGCGGTGCCGGCGCTCTCTCGGCACCTGGGTGCGATTGCCGACCGGTTTTTCGCCCATCCGTCCCGGGATCTGACCGTCGTCGGAATTACCGGCACTAACGGAAAGACCTCCTGCAGCCATTTTCTGGCCCAGTCCCTGAATGGACTTGGCGGTCGCTGCGAGGTCATTGGTACGCTGGGTGTCGGAGCCATGGGACATCTGGAGCCCGTCGCGCACACGACCCCTGACGCTGTCACGGTACATCGCCTGCTCGCGGAAATGCGCGCGCGCGGCGCGGGTGCGGTGGCCATGGAGGTTTCCTCCCATGGCCTGCATCAGGGACGGGTAGCGGGAGTGCGTTTCGACACCGCCTTGTTCACGAATCTGACCCGAGATCACCTGGACTACCACGGTGACATGCGCACCTACGGCAGGGCCAAGCGCCTGCTCTTCGAGGCTGCCGGCCTGCGCCGCGCAGTCTTGAACCTGCGCGATGCCTTCGGACAGGAGATCCTGGACAGTCTTTCCCCTGAGGTCCAGGCCACGGGCTACTATCTCGATGCCGGGGCGCCGGAGCCCGGTGCGCGGCACCTGCTCCCAACCCATATTCCGTTGGTCATCGGATCCGATCTGCAACTGCACCGCGCCGGAATTTCGCTGCGTGTGGAAACGCCGTCGGGTTCCGGCCGGATTGACGCCGCGCTGCTGGGACGTTTCAACGCCGAGAACGTCCTGGCGACGCTGGCGGTGCTGGTGTCTATGGAGGTGCCCCTGGACGCCGCACTGGCGCGCGTGCGCGCGCTGAATACCGTACCTGGGCGCATGGAGGCGTTCGGCGCCGGACCGGGGCAGCCGCTGGTGGTGGTGGACTATGCCCATACCCCCGATGCGCTGGAGCAGGCCTTGGTCTCCCTGCGCGCCCACTGTGAGGGCGAACTGTGGTGTGTGTTCGGTTGCGGCGGGGAGCGCGACCCGGGCAAGCGGCCGTTGATGGGTGCGGTCGCCGAGGGCCTTGCCGACCGCTTGGTGATCACCAACGACAACCCGCGGAATGAATCGCCTACCGACATCGTGATCAATATTCAGCAAGGCATGCAGGATCCGGACCGTCCCTATGTATGCCGCGACCGCGCCGATGCCATCGCACTTGCGGTGCGTTGCGCGCGGTCGAGCGATGTGGTCCTGGTGGCCGGCAAGGGCCACGAGACGATGCAGCTGCTGGGTGATCAGGCGATCCCCTTCAGCGACCGCAACGAGGTTCTGCGTTGTCTGGCGGAGCGACACCCATGAACGGCCAGGGACTAGCGGCCGCGGCGCGTCTGCTCCACGCCCGCCATTTGGGCGCAGACGCCGTGTTCCGCAGCGTCAGTATCGATACCCGCACGCTGGAGGCGGGCGCCCTGTTTGTCGCGGTGCGTGGACCACGGTTCGATGGGCACGACTTCGTTGCCGAGGCCGAGGGGCGCGGCGCAGCGGGCGCGATGGTCAGCCGTGCCGTGCAGGTCCGCTGCCCGCAGTTGGTGGTTCGGGACACGCGCGCGGCACTCGGGGCGCTGGCGGCCCATCGACGTGCCAACCTCGCGATCCCGGTGGTGGCGATTACCGGCAGCAACGGAAAGACCACCGTGAAGGAACTGGTGGCGGCGATTCTCGGGGTCCAGGGTGAAGTCCTGGCCACCCGCGGCAACCTCAACAACGATCTTGGGGTTCCCCTGACACTGTTGCGGATCGGCCCCGCCCATCGTTATGCGGTGATCGAGATGGGCGCCAACCACCCGGGTGAAATCGCCGGTCTGAGCCGTATCGCGGTACCTACGGTTGCGCTAATCACCAATGCGGGACCAGCCCATCTGGAGGGTTTTGGCAGCGTGGAAGGGGTGGCGCGGGCAAAGGGCGAAATCTTTCAGGGGCTGCGAGCGGGTGGCGTGGCGGTGATCAACGCCGATGATGTTCACGCGGGCCTGTGGCGTTCCCTGGCGGAAGCGGCCGGGTGCCGGGTGTCGAGCTTCGGCGCGGAACATCCCGCGGCGGTGCGCGCCGTGCGCTGCGTGGCGCAGGCCGACGCCACCACCCGCTTTGCTCTGGAAACGCCGGCGGGCAGCGTGGATATCCACCTGCCGTTGCCTGGCCGCCACAACGTGCTCAACGCGGCGGCTGCCGCGGCCGCCGCGCTGGCCGCGGGCGTGGATCTTGCGGCCATACGCCGCGGGCTCGAGTCGGCGCGCGGGGTAGCTGGTCGCCTCCAGACCCAGACCGGCGTGGCGGGCGCGCGTCTGATCGACGACACCTATAACGCGAATCCCGGGTCCCTGCGCGCCGCGCTGGAGACCTTGACGACGTTTCCCGGGGTCCATTGGCTGGTGCTTGGGGACATGGGTGAGTTGGGTGCCGAGGCTCCCGGCCTGCATGCCGACGCGGGGCGCGTCGCGCGGGAGGTGGGAGTGGAGCGCCTATTCGCGGTAGGGGCGCTGAGCCGGGACGCGGTACAGGCCTTCGGTCCCGGCGCCCGGCACTTCCCGGACCGGGATGCACTGGTGACCGCGGTGCGCGCCGCGCTGCGCCCGGAGGTCACGGTACTGATCAAGGGTTCCCGGTTCATGGGTATGGAACGGGTGGTGCAGGCGCTTCAAGTGGAGGCGGGCCGGTGAGCCACGCCGCCGACCGATACCTCGCTCCGGGACGGACGTAAGACATGCTCTACGCCTTGGCCGAACGCCTGACGGATTTCTACAGCGGGTTCAATGTATTCCGCTATCTGACCTTGCGCGCCATCCTCGGAGTGCTGACCGCGCTCGCAATCTCGTTTCTGATCGGACCATATGTCATCCGCCGCTTGAGTTTCTATCAGATCGGTCAGACGGTGCGCAACGATGGTCCCGCCACCCATCTGATTAAGGCGGGCACCCCCACCATGGGGGGTGCCCTGATTCTGGTAGCGGTCGCCGTGTCGACACTGCTGTGGGCCGATCTGGACAACCGCTATGTGTGGGTGGTGTTGGTCGTGACGCTGCTGTTCGGCGCCATTGGGTGGGTGGACGACTACCGCAAGCTGATCCTCCGGGATCCGCGCGGACTGTCGGCGGGCAAGAAGCTGTTCTGGCAGTCGCTGGTGGGGCTGGGCACAGCGAGCTTTCTCTACTACGGGGCGACTACGCCCGCGGAGACTAATCTTCTCGTCCCATTCTTCAAACACGTCTCGGTGCCGCTCGGACTCTTCTATATCCCGTTGGCCTATTTGGTGATCGTGGGTGCCAGCAACGCGGTGAATCTTACCGACGGGCTCGACGGGTTGGCGATCCTGCCCGCGGTGATGGTGGCGGGGGCCCTGGGCATCTTCGCTTACGTGACCGGTCATGTGAAGTTTTCGGGTTACCTGGGAATCCCCTACATCCCGGGGATCGGGGAGCTGGTGGTTGTGTGCGGTGCGCTGGTAGGCGCGGGGCTCGGCTTCCTGTGGTTCAACGCCTATCCGGCGCAGGTGTTCATGGGCGATATCGGCGCCCTTGCGCTGGGCGCCGCCCTGGGCCTGCTGGCGGTACTCGTTCGCCAGGAGCTCGTGCTGTTGGTGATGGGCGGGGTATTTGTGGTGGAGACCGCCTCGGTGATCATCCAGGTGGCTTCCTACAAGCTTACCGGCCGACGAGTGTTCCGCATGGCGCCGTTGCATCACCATTTCGAATTGAAGGGCTGGCCCGAACCGCGGGTCATCGTGCGGTTCTGGATCATTACCGTGATCCTGGTGTTGATTGGTTTGGCAACCCTGAAGATCCGGTGAGCAGCACGCGTGGGTGCCGGCTGCGGGCAGCCGGGGTCAATGACACATTGGTTGGAGGTGGATGGACGATGGCAGGCAGCACATGCCCCTGGTACCGGTGGGACCGCGCTCCGGGTCTGGCCGTGCTCGGCGGGCGCGGCTGACCGATGGCCGTCGCCAGCGCGTACATGACCACGATCCAAGACGCGGGACGTCGTGTGCTCATCGTCGGCCTCGGGGCGACGGGCCTGTCCTGCGCGCGCTTTCTCGCCGCCCATGGCGCGGAGATCGCGGTGACGGATACGCGGGTGCATCCTCCAGGCCTGGATGACTTGCGCGAGACGTTGCCGGACGTGGCTGTGTTCCTGGGCGGGCTCGACGAGCAGGCACTACGTAGCGCCCACGAGATCGTGGTGAGTCCCGGGGTCTCCCTGCGCACTCCAGTCATCGCGGCGGCGATTGGGCGGGGGACGCCGGTGATCGGTGACGTGGAGTTGTTCGCCCGATACGCGCGCGCGCCGGTTGCGGCAATCACGGGTTCCAACGGTAAAAGCACGGTCACTACCCTGCTTGGCGAGATGGCGCGTGCGGCGGGGCGCGATGTCCGGGTGGGAGGTAATTTGGGTACGCCCGCCCTGGACCTGTTGAGTGATGGTGAGCCGGATCTCTACGTGCTGGAGCTCTCCAGTTTCCAGTTGGAGACCACCGCGAGCCTGAGTCCCGCCGTCGCGGCGGTGCTGAACCTGAGTCCCGATCATATGGACCGCTATCAGAACGTCGCGGAATATGCGGCGGCCAAGGCCCGCATCTACCGGCGGGCATCCATGCAAATCGTGAACGCTGATGATCCGCAGGTGGTGGCGATGCATGACCCGCGCAGGGCCGCACGCCGCTACACCCTGCAAGCGCCCGGTACCGGCGAGTTCGGTTTGGTGCAGGACGGGTCGGAGGTCTGGATGGCGTGTGGGACCGAGCGTCTGTTGCCGGCGGCGGAGCTGCGCATCGCCGGGCGTCACAATTTGGCGAATGCCTTGGCGGCCATCGCTATGGGCGATGCCCTTGGGCTTTCCAGAGAGGCGATGCGCGCGGCGTTGGCCGGGTTCAACGGGCTCCCGCATCGCACTCAATGGGTGGCCGAGCGCGCCGGCGTGACTTGGTACAACGATTCGAAGGGGACCAACGTGGGCGCCACGATGGCGGCGCTCAACGGTTTCGACGCACCGGTGGTGCTGATAGCCGGGGGTGACGGGAAAGGGGCGGATTTTACCCCGCTGCGCGCGGTGGTGGCGGCGCGCGCGCGCGCGGTGGTATTGATCGGGCGTGACGCGCCGCGCATCGAAGCGGCCTTGGCGGACAGTGTGCCGGTGTTCGCGGCCCGTGACCTGGATGAGGCGGTACGCACGGCCGCCGCTCAGGCGCGCGCCGGCGATGTGGTATTGCTGTCACCGGCGTGCGCCAGTTTCGACATGTTTCGGAACTATGAGGACCGCGGTGAGCGTTTCACGACAGTGGTCCGGAGGTTCCTGGAATGAGCGCGGTGGAGCTATGGCCGTTCGGGACGGTGCGACCGGATGGTCGGCGGCAGACCGTCATGCCTCTGCAGTTGGATCGACCCTTGATCGTGTCGGTGGTCGCGTTGGCGTCCTTGGGTCTGGTGATGGTGGCGTCCACATCCATGGGGCTGGCCGACCGGCAGTTCGGTACCCCCTTCCATTATGTGCTGCGGGACGGTGTTTATCTGGCGCTGGGTTTCGGCGCGGTGCTGTTGCTGCTGCGGATTCCGCTCGCGGCCTGGGAAGCCGGCGGGCGTGCCCTGTTCTTTATCACCCTGGTCCTGTTGGCGGTCGTGCTCGTGCCCGGGATTGGGAAACACGTCAACGGCAGCGTGCGTTGGCTGGCGTTGGGTCCGTTCCAGTTTCAGGTATCGGAACTAGCGAAGCTCACGGCGGTCATCTATCTGGCCGGTTACATTGTGCGCCAAGCGGATGCGGTGCGTACGACGGCGAGGGGTTTCCTCACCCCGATGCTGCTGCTGGCTCTCGCTGGCGTGTTTCTGCTGCTGGAGCCGGACTTCGGCACCACCGGGGTGATCATGGCTACGGCGCTAGGCATGCTGTTTCTGGCGGGGGTACAGCTCTGGCAGTTCGGTGCGCTGTTCCTGACGGTATCGGTGGGCCTCGGCCTACTGGCGGTATTGAGCCCTTATCGCCTGGAGCGCCTTACCTCGTTCCTCAATCCGTGGGCGGATCCCTTCAGTTCCGGATTCCAGTTGACCCAGGCATTGATCGCGATCGGCCGCGGCCAGTGGTTCGGCGTCGGCCTGGGCAACAGTGTCCAGAAACTGTTCTATCTGCCAGAGGCCCACACCGATTTTCTGTTCTCTATCCTTGCCGAGGAACTCGGCCTGCTCGGTGTGGTGGTGGTGGTGGGTCTGTTCAGCTGCGTGGTGTGGCGCGCGTTTCGCGTCGGACTCCGTGCCGAGCGCGCCGGACGCCCCTTCGGCGCCTATCTGGCCTACGGGATCGGCATGTGGCTTGGAATCCAGGCGTTTCTGAACATCGGCGTGAACATGGGCGTACTCCCTACCAAGGGACTGACCCTGCCCCTGATGAGCTACGGTGGCAGCAGCCTGCTGATCGCATGCGTGGCGATCGGTTTGCTGCTGCGGGTAGACCGGGAGGCGCGCCGTGCCGAGTCGGGAGCGGCGCGGGTCCCTACCCGTGCGCAGGCGCCGGGGGGCGGCCGATGACTGTGTCCCAGTCGAGGCGCAACGCCGGCCCGGTCCTGATCATGGCGGGCGGTACCGGCGGGCACGTCTTTCCCGCCCTGGCGGTGGCCGAGCAGCTGCTGGCCGACGGGGTCGAGGTGCTGTGGCTCGGGACCCGGCGCGGCCTGGAGGCACGGGTGGTTCCGGCAGCGGGGATTCCGATTGTATGGATCCGGGTGGCCGGTTTGCGTGGCAAGGGCGTGCTGGACCGGGTGCTGGCACCGTTGATGTTGGCGCTGGCGCTGGTGCAGGCGCTATGGGTGATGCTGCGGGTGCGTCCGTGCGCGGTGCTGGGGATGGGCGGCTACAGCGCCGGGCCGGGCGGAGTGGTGGCGTGGTTCCTGCGCCGCCCGTTGCTGATCCACGAGCAGAACGCGCTGCCGGGTCTTACCAACCGTTGGCTCGCGCGCTTTGCGACCCGGGTATTGGAATCCTTCCCGGGCAGTTTCGAATCCTGTTACCAGGCGGTGCTGACGGGCAATCCGGTGCGCGCGGCGATCGCCGCGGTGCCGCCGCCGGAAGCGCGGCTCGCCGGGCGTGACGGGCCGTTGCGGTTGCTGGTGTTGGGCGGCAGTCTGGGTGCCCGGGTATTCAACGAGACGGTGCCGGGCGCACTGCGGCGCCTGTCTGCGGAGCAGTGCCCGCAGGTTTGGCATCAGGCCGGGGAGCGCACCCTCTCGGTGGCCCTGTCCCAGTACCGTGCGGCGGGCATTGAAGGGGCGCGGGTGGAGGCCTTCATCGAGGACATGGCCCAGGCCTACGGTTGGGCCGATCTGGTGCTGTGCCGGGCGGGTGCCATGACCGTGTCGGAGCTTGCGGTGGTGGGATTGGCGGCGATCCTGGTGCCCTACCCGCACGCCGTGGACGATCACCAGACCCGGAACGCGCGTTACTTGGTGGAGCGCGATGCGGCGCTGCTTGTTGCGCAACGGGACTTCGACGAGGCGTGGCTGGCAGCCTGCCTGCGCGAGTTCCATCCTGCGCGCCGGCGGCTGATGGAGATGGCGTGCGCGGCGCGCGGGGCGGGACGCCCGCAGGCGGCGCGGCAGGTGGCGACTCTATGCCGCGAGGCAGCGGGTCTGTGAGCGCGGGCCCGATGGACCGTGCGCCATGAGGCAGAACCGGCGGGTTTCACTGATGAGCATTGAAAGCGACACCGGCATGGGCCGCATCCAGTGCATCCACCTGGTGGGGATCGGGGGCGCCGGCATGGGCGGCATCGCCGAGGTGTTGATCAACCTTGGGTACCAGGTGACCGGATCGGATCTGCGAGAGAACGCGGTCACCCGGCGCCTTACCGGGCTCGGCGCGCGCGTGGTGTTCGGTCACGACGCCGCTCACATCGAGGGCTGCGACGTGGTGGTGGTTTCCACCGCGGTGGGTTCCGAAAACCCCGAGGTGATGGCGGCACGGGCGCGCCGCATCCCAGTGGTGCCGCGTGCGGAGATGCTGGCGGAGCTGATGCGTTTCCGCTACGGCATCGCGGTGGCCGGAACCCATGGCAAGACCACCACCACCAGCCTCGTGGCCACCATCCTGGCGGAGGCCGGTCTGGATCCCACGTTTGTGATCGGTGGCCGCTTGAACAGTTCCGGAAGCAACGCGCGCTTGGGCACTGGGCGTTATCTGGTTGCCGAGGCGGACGAGAGCGACGCCTCGTTCCTGTACCTGCAGCCCATGATGGCGGTGGTGACCAACATCGACGCCGACCACATGGGCACCTACGGTGGAGATTTTCAGGCCCTGCGGCATGCGTTCCTGGAGTTCCTGCACCATCTACCGTTCTATGGCTTGGCGGTGCTGTGCCTGGACGACCCCGTGGTACGGGATCTGCTTCCGGAGATCGGGCGCCCGGTGATGACCTACGGCTTTGCGCAAGACGCCTATGTACGCGCGGTGGGCTTCCGTCAGGAGGGCACGCGGACCCATTTCGCCGTGCAACGCAACGGTGTGCGCGAGTGGCTCAACGTCACCCTGAACTTGCCGGGCCGGCACAACGTGCAGAACGCCCTCGCGGCCATTGCCGTGGCCCATGAGCTGGGGATCGATGATGCCCACCTGCTGCGGGGATTGCAGGGCTTCCAAGGGATCGGGCGTCGCTTTCAGGTCTACGGTGAGCTGGACACTCCGCGTGGACGAGTTCTGTTCGTGGATGACTATGGCCATCATCCCCGGGAGATCGAGGCCACCCTGCAAGCGATTCGGGACAGTTGGCCGCAGCGCCGCTTGGTGGTGGCGTTCCAGCCCCATCGCTATACCCGTACCCGCGACCTGTTCGAGGACTTCGCACGGGTCCTGTCCGGCGTCGACGTGCTGTTGCTCGCGGAGGTCTACGCGGCCGGCGAGGTGCCGATCCCCGGCGCGGATGGTCGTACCCTGTGTCGCGCGATCCGTGCCCGCGGCCAAGTGGATCCGGTGTTCGTGGAGCGGGTCGGCGAGCTGCCACAAGTGCTGGATGGTGTGCTAACGGACGGGGACGTGCTGCTTACCCTGGGCGCCGGGGACATCGGCGCGCTGGCCGCGCGTATCCCCGAGGCGCTGCAGCCTGGGGCCAGCGACGCGGCGCCCGGAATGGGGTGCGCACCGTGACACCCATCGGAACCCCGACGGCCTTGCGCGGTGTGCTGCGCCGGAATGAACCCCTGGCGCGCCACACATCCTGGAGGGTGGGTGGCCCGGCGCGTTATTTTTACCAGCCAGCGGACATTGCCGATCTGGCGGCTTTCCTACGACAATTGCCGGCGCAGGAACCGGTGTTGTGGCTCGGATTGGGAAGCAACCTGCTGGTACGTGACGGCGGCGTCGCAGGAACCGTGATCGCGGTGGCCACGGTGCTCAATCGCCTGGAGCGGGATGGAGACAATGTGGTGCGCGCCGACGCCGGGGTGCCATGCGCGAAGGTGGCGCGGTTCTGTGCCCGTCACGGGATGTTGGGCGCGGAATACCTGGCCGGTATTCCCGGCACCCTGGGGGGTGCGCTGGCCATGAACGCCGGGGCGTTCGGGGGCGAGACCTGGGAACGGGTGGTGGCGGTGGAGACCCTGGACCGTCACGGCGAGCTACGGGTGCGTAGTCCACAGGACTTCCGGGTGGGCTACCGCAGTGTGGAGGGTCCACCCGGAGAATGGTTCGTGGCCGGCCACCTGCGGCTGGCGCCGGGGGATCCCCGCACTGGGAGTGAACGCATCAAGGAATTGCTGGCGCAACGCGGTATGAACCAGCCCACCGGCCAGCCGAGTTGTGGTTCGGTGTTCCGCAACCCGCCCGGGGATTACGCTGCGCGTTTGATCGAGCAGTCCGGCCTCAAGGGCGCGCGTATCGGCGGTGCCGCGGTATCGGCCAAGCACGCCAACTTCATTCTCAATACCGGGGGCGCCAGCGCGGCGGATATCGAGGCGCTGATTCAGCAAGTGATCGAGACCGTGGAACGTCTCCACGCGGTGCGTCTGCAGACGGAGGTCCGAATCGTTGGGGAGCCCGCCGCGGCCGGTACGCCCACGCGGATCTCGGCGGAGGTCCGGCAGTGAACCCGCGCGCACCGGATCGCTCCCGCGTGGCTAGTGACTGCGGCCGGGTCGCCGTCCTGATGGGCGGGCGTTCCGCGGAACGGGATATCTCGCTGCTCAGCGGCGCGGCGGTGCTGACCGCTCTGCAGCGCCAGGGCGTGGACGCCCACGGGGTGGATCCAGTGCAGGAGCCCGTTGCGCGGTTGCGGGATGCAGGCTACGACCGGGCGTTCATCGCCCTGCATGGGCGCGGAGGGGAGGACGGCGTCGTTCAGGGTGCCCTGGAGGCCCTTGGTTTGCCCTACACCGGCAGCGGCGTGCTTGGCTCCGCCCTCAGCATGGACAAGCTGCGCAGCAAGCAGGTGTGGATAGGCGCCGGGATTCCCACACCGGAATTCGAGGTCCTCGGGCCGGAGTCGTCAGACTTTGGAGCGGTGGTGGATCGTTTGGGCCTGCCGCTCATGGTCAAGCCGACCCTGGAGGGTTCCAGCCTGGGCATGACCAAGGTGACACGGGCCCAGGACTTGGAAACGGCGCTGGCGGAGGCGTTGCGCTACGACCGTTGCGCGCTGGCGGAGCGCTGGATCGCCGGCCCCGAATACACGGCGGCAATTCTCGGTGAGCGGGTGCTGCCCCTGATCCGGCTCGAGACCCCGCGCGCGTTCTACGACTACGAGGCGAAGTACCATGCCGACACCACCCGTTATCACTGCCCCTGCGGCTTGTCCGCGGAGCGGGAGCAGGCCTATGCGGCCCAGGCCCGCGCCGCGTTTCGTGCCCTCGGCGCGTCGGGTTGGGGACGGGTCGACTTTCTGGTGGATATCGACGCCGAGCCCAGGTTCATCGAGGTCAACACGGTCCCGGGCATGACTGACCACAGCCTGGTGCCCATGGCGGCGCGCGCTGCCGGCATCGGGTTCGATGAATTGGTGCTGGATATCCTGGCGACCACGCTGGCGCCGGCTGGGCAGGCCGGGGTTCCAGATTCCTCCGGCACCCTCGGGGGTACGCCGACATGGCGAGTGTAATCACCGGTCCCTTGAGGCGCGGGGCGCGCAGCCGTCCGGCGCCACGCGTCTCCGGTCGGCGCCGCGACGCGGCGCCGACCCGTGTGTTGCGTGGCGTGTTCCGGGCCCTGCCGGCGGCGTTGGTGCTGATACTGGTACTGGCGGCGGTGACCTGGGGCTGGGAGCAGTTGCGCAATCCGCTGGTGTTCCCGGTGCGTCAGGTCCGGGTCACCGGCACCTTTCATTATCTGAGTCCCGACCGCCTCAAGACCGCGCTGGCGCGGGCAGTGTCGGGCAGCTTCTTCACCGTGAACGTGAAGGCGATCCAGAACGCGGCGGATGCGGTGCCGTGGGTACGCAGGGCGACGGTGTGGCGGGTGTGGCCCGCGACCTTGGTGATTCACGTGGTGGAGCAGACCCCGTTTGCCCGCTGGGGCGACGACGGTGTAATTACCCCCCAGGGCGTCGTGTTCTTCCCGGGGGTCCCCACCGCGTTGCCAGGGTTGGCCCGGCTGGATGGTCCTCCCGACAGTGGAGAGGTGGTATTGGACCACTATCACCGCATGACGAACCTGCTCGCCACAGTGGGACTGCAGGTGGCTGGGGTGACACTGGACGCGCGGCGCGCCTGGCAGATCGACTTGGCGGACGGGATCGTCCTGCGGCTCGGCCGAAAGAACACGATGCGGCGCTTGGGGCGTTTCGTTCGCGCCTATCCGATCGCATTGGCCAAACGGGCGCAGCAGGTGAGTGTCGTGGACTTGCGCTATACCAACGGATTTGCAGTGCGGTGGAAGGCCCCGGGCGGGCGCCCCGCTACCACGACTCAGGGGAGCTGACGCGAGTATGGCAAAAAAGCCGGAAAAGAATCTGATCGTCGGCCTCGACATCGGTACGTCGAAGGTGGTGGCGATCGTCGGCGAAATAACCCCTGAGGGGGGTATCGAGATCATCGGAATCGGCTCCAATCCGTCGCGCGGCCTCAAAAAGGGCGTGGTGGTCAACATCGAGTCCACGGTCCACTCCATCCAGCGGGCGGTGGAAGAAGCGGAACTCATGGCGGGATGCCAAATTCACTCCGTCTACGCGGGGATCGCGGGCAGTCACATCCGCAGCCTCAACTCCCACGGTATTGTGGCGATCCGCGACAAGGAGGTCAGTTCCAGCGATGTGGATCGCGTTATCGATGCGGCGCGCGCCGTGGCGATCCCCGCCGACCAGCGCATCCTGCACATCCTGCCCCAGGAGTTCGTGATCGACGGGCAGGAGGGGATACGCGATCCGGTGGGTATGTCCGGGGTACGCCTCGAGGCCAAGGTGCACATGGTGACCGGCGCGGTCAGTGCGGCCCAGAACATCATCAAGTGCGTGCGCCGTTGCGGCTTGGAGGTGGACGACGTGATCCTCGAGCAGCTCGCCTCCAGCCAGTCGGTGCTTACCGACGACGAGAAGGAACTTGGGGTATGCCTGGTGGACATCGGTGGCGGCACTACTGATATCGCGGTGTTCACTGAGGGTTCGATCCGTCACACCGCGGTGATCCCCATCGCCGGAGACCAGGTGACCAACGACATCGCGGTGGCGTTGCGCACTCCGACGCAACACGCCGAGGACATCAAGATCAAGTACGCCTGCGCGCTGACCCAGCTGACCGGGCCGGACGAGACCATCGAGGTGCCCAGCGTCGGTGACCGGCCGGCGCGGCGGTTGGCGCGCCAAACGCTCGCGGAGGTGGTGGAGCCGCGCTACGAGGAACTGTTTACCCTGATTCAGGCGGAGTTGCGTCGCAGCGGGTTCGAGGAACTGGTCGCGGCCGGTTTCGTGCTGACCGGGGGCAGCGCCAAGATGGAGGGAGTGATCGACCTCGCGGAGGAGATCTTCCATATGCCGGTGCGCCTCGGGACGCCGCAGTACGTGGCGGGCCTGGCGGACGTGGTGCGCAATCCGATCTATTCCACTGGGGTGGGGTTGCTGCTCTTCGGGCAGCAGCACCGCGGGTCGCGCGCCCCGGTGTCGGCGGTGGGTCGTGGGCTGCGCGGGGCATGGGATCGGATGAAGAGCTGGTTTCAAGGAAACTTCTGAGCTTGGAGTGACACACGGAACGGTGCATGGAGGAAATACTGGATGTCGAATACGGGTGGTCATGGGTCGGATCCCGGGGCGTTTTGCCGTCCCGGTCGGGCGATGTTTTCGGTGATTCTGAAGGAGGTAGGATATGTTTGAGCTAATGGATGCGTACAGCCAGAACGCAGTGATCAAGGTCATCGGTGTCGGCGGCGGTGGCGGGAACGCCGTGCAGCACATGTTGGCCCAGAACATCGAGGGTGTCGATTTTATCTGTGCCAATACGGACGCACAGGCGCTGAAGAATACGCAGGCACGCACGGTGTTGCAGCTCGGCAGCACTATTACCAAGGGGCTGGGTGCAGGAGCCAACCCGGACGTAGGCCGCCACGCGGCGATGGAGGACCGCGACCGGATCATCGAGGTGATCGAAGGCGCCGACATGTTGTTCATCACTGCGGGCATGGGCGGTGGCACGGGGACTGGGGGCGCGCCGGTGGTGGCCCAGGTGGCCAAGGAACTCGGCATCCTCACGGTGGCGGTGGTGACCAAACCATTCCCCTTCGAGGGCGCCAAGCGTATGCAGATCGCGGTGGCGGGCATCAAGGATCTGTCCCAGTACGTGGACTCTCTGATCACCATTCCCAACGAGAAACTGCTCAGCGTGCTGGGTAAGGCCATCAGTCTGCTGGACGCCTTCAAGGCGGCCAACGACGTTTTGCGCGGCGCAGTGCAGGGGATCGCGGAGCTGATTACCCGGCCGGGGCTGATCAACGTCGATTTCGCAGACGTACGCACCGTCATGTCGGAGATGGGTATGGCCATGATGGGCTCCGGGGTGGCAACCGGTACTGATCGTGCCCGGGAGGCCGCGGAGGCCGCTATTGCCAGCCCGTTGCTGGAGGACGTCAACTTGGCCGGGGCGCGCGGCATCCTGGTCAATATTACCGCCGGGCCTGATATGGCCATCGGGGAGTTCGAGGAAGTGGGCAATACGGTTAAGGAATTCGCATCGGAGAACGCTACTGTCGTGGTTGGCACGGTGATCGATCCCGAAATGCGCGATGAGTTGCGGGTCACTGTGGTGGCTACCGGGCTGGGTGCTCGGGAACGGCACGAGGAACCACCAGTCAAGCTGGTCCAACGCAACAAAAACGGCGAGATCGACTACGATCAATTGGAGCGGCCGACGGTGATTCGCAAGCAGGCGGTGCACGATCATCGCCTGCCCAGCGAATCGGACCTGGACTATCTGGACATCCCGGCGTTCCTGCGCCGTCAGGCGGACTGAAAAATGCCCTGTGGAGTGCCGGCATGAATTTTGCATTCCCCAGGGTGGGGTGGCTCCCCGCCCGGCGTTGGAAGCCCGCCGGACTATGTGGGTCAACTGGCGCCGGACTGCCGCGTTACTGAGTGTGACGGAGTTCGCAATTTTACCGAACCGATGTCGGGAGCGGGCCTTTGATCGGACTTTACGCAGATTTACGCCGATTTCGGGCGCGTCCGGAGATGCCCTTGTGTTAACCTACGCGCGGTTTTGCAAACCGCTGACCGGATGGAACTAATACACCGATGATCAAGCAACGCACCTTGAAGAATGTGATCCGGGCCACCGGCGTCGGTTTGCATACCGGTGAGAAGGTCTACCTGACGCTGCGGCCGGCCGCGGTGGATACCGGCATCGTGTTTCAGCGCACCGATCTGCCGGAACCGGTGCAGATAAAGGCCAGCCCCGAAAACGTCGGCGAGACGCGCTTGTCGACCACGCTGGTGAAGGGGGCCGCGCGGATCTGCACGGTCGAACATCTGTTGTCAGCCTTTGCAGGGCTCGGGATCGACAACGCCTACGTGGACGTAAGCGCACCCGAGGTCCCGATCATGGATGGCAGCGCTGGTCCGTTCGTATTTCTCATTCAATCCGCCGGTATCGAGGAGCAGCCCGCGCCGAAACGTTTTATCCGGATCAAGCGGCCGGTGGCAGTGGAGGACGGCGACAAGTGGGCCCGTTTCGAACCCTATGACGGGTTCAAGGTATCCTTCGACATCGATTTCGACCATCCCGTGTTCAGGGACCATACCCAGCGGGCGGTGATGGATTTTTCCACCACCTCTTTCGTCAAGGAGGTGAGCAGGGCGCGGACCTTTGGGTTTCTGCGCGACATCGAGCTGCTGCGTGAGCGCCGTCTCGCCTTGGGCGGGCGGCTGGATAATGCAGTGGTGGTGGATGACTATCGGATCCTCAACGAGGACGGGTTGCGTTACGAGGACGAATTCGTCAAACACAAGATTCTAGACGCTATTGGAGACCTGTACCTGTTGGGTGCGAGCCTGATCGGGTCCTTCAGCGCCCACAAGTCGGGCCACGCCCTCAACAACCGCCTGCTGGGGGCGTTGTTGGCGGATCAGGCGTCTTGGGAAGTGGTCACCTTCGAGGGGGATGAACGAGCGCCGATCTCCTTCACCCAGCCGGTAGAGGTGGCCTGAAGCGCATTATAGGCCGATCCACATGCACGGGATTGGATCAGGAAGGCCGCTTGCGCGGCCTTCCGCGTTTCTGGACCCGGTCAGCCTGGGGTTTCCCCGGTTTCGTCGTCGGGGGCGCAGGGCGCGGCGGGGTCGGGAGTATCCTGGTGGCGGCCGGATAGCCGTTCGAGAGCGGCCCGCAGCGCCGGATCCCGGACCGTGGCGGCGTAGCGCCGGATGAATCCTGCGCTTTCCCGGGATATCCGCGCGCTGCGGGAAGCGGTAAGTGTGCCCATGGGCCGCCGCTCCGGGGCAATCCGGACCAAGATTTCCCGCAGGTCCAGGCCCTCGCGCTCCAGGCAACGCCGCAGGGACGGAGTCTGGTAACGCAGGCGGGCAGACCAGACCGGGGAGTCCGTCTCCAGTACCAACCGCCCATCCTGGTATCGGGCCGCGCGCAGATGATGGGCCGGAATCTCGGGCAGGCAGCGGGCAACGACCCGCTCCAGCGCCCGCAGGCGTCGCGCTGCGGCCAACAGATCCCCGAAGTCGCCGCCTTCCCGGGCGAGCCATTCCCCCATCGAAACTGGAAATCGGCCTTGGGTCACAGTATTCTTCTTTGGGAGGGGGCTAAGATCAAAAAATCGCCGATCATGCATTATAAAAACAAATTGTCGGTCCGTGCGATAGCTGCTCAACCAGTGTTCGCTGAGGCCGATAATATGAGCATGATCAATGTCCTGTGTTTCCGTAAGACGGCCAGCCGGCCGACTTTAGTCGATCTGGGCCAACCCAAGTTTATTGGTTTTTTCCTGCTTTTCCTAGGTGTTATGGCCGCTGGCATTGGCTACGGCGGGTATCGGCTGGGCCTGGGCCAGTCCCAGGTCGTGATCCGCGCGATGACCCAAGCGGTGGCGTCCCAGCAGGGCCAGATCCAGCGTGCCGAACGGAATGCGCGGGACAACATGGACGCCTTGGCGCTCCGTCTCGGCCAGATGCAGGCGGGTATGATACGCATCGACGCGCTGGGTGAACGGCTGGTGGAGATGGCCAAACTGGACAAGGGGGAGTTCGACTTCAGCCAGCCTCCAGCCGAAGGCGGGCCTAAGGATCCCGCGGAACTGGAATCCGTGTCCGTCCCGGACTTTATGGCGTCCCTCCAGATGCTTTCCGCGCAGCTCTCCGACCGGGATCAGCAGCTCCAGGTCCTCGAGAACCTGCTGATGCACCGGAAGCTCCAGGAGGAGGTTCTGCCCGCCGGGTGGCCGATCCAGCACGGCTGGATCTCCTCCTATTTCGGGCGCCGTACCGACCCGTTTACCGGGCGTCCCGAATTTCACCCCGGGGTGGATTTCGCGGGCAAGGAGGGCTCCCCGGTGGACGCGGTCGCCGCCGGGATCGTGACCTGGGCGGGTTCCCGCTACGGTTACGGGAACCTGGTGGAGATCGACCACGGAAACGGGTACGCCACCCTATATGGCCACAACGAAAAGTTGCTGGTCCACGTCGGTCAAAAGGTGGCGCAGGGGCAGGAGATTGCGCAGATGGGCTCCACCGGCCGCTCCACCGGACCCCATGTGCATTTCGAAGTGCGCTATTACGGCAAGGCAATCAATCCCGTCAAGATGGTGCAGAGTCGGCGCTGAGCGCCGCGGCCCTGCGCACCCAGACCGCCAACCTCACACCCTGCTGCCCGTCCCGTGCAGCAGGGCTCCTCCCGGTCTGCGCCGGAGCGCCGACTTGCGCTATCATGCACGGATATCCTTCGGACAGACGGAAATCGGGTCCCCCATGGTCACCAATCTGGTCAAGCGCATCTTCGGCAGCCGCAACGAACGCCTCGTTAAGCAGAACCGCCGGGTAGTGGAGAAAATCAACGCCCTGGAGCCTTCAACCCAGGCCTTGTCGGATGACGAACTCCGCGCTCGGACCGCGGAGTTCCGTGATCGCTATGGCGCTGGCGAAGGCCTCGACGCCCTTTTGCCCGAGGCGTTTGCCGTGGTGCGGGAGGCCGCCCTACGGACCCTCAACATGCGTCACTTCGACGTCCAGCTCATCGGCGGGATGGTGCTCCACGAGGGCAAGATCGCGGAGATGCGCACCGGCGAGGGGAAGACCCTGGTGGCCACCCTGGCCGCCTATCTGAATGCGATCCCGGGCAAAGGCGTTCATATCGTCACGGTCAACGACTACCTGGCGCGCCGCGACGCGGCCTGGATGGGCCAGATCTACGAGTTCCTTGGACTAACGGTGGGGGTGGTCGTTGCGGAAATGTCCCCCGAGGACAAGCGGGCGGCGTACCAGTCGGACATCATCTATGGGACCAACAACGAATTCGGTTTCGACTACCTGCGGGACAACATGGCGTTCCGGATCGAGGACAAGGTCCAGCGGGGACTCTATTATGCGATTGTCGACGAGGTGGACTCGATCCTTATCGACGAGGCCCGCACGCCGCTGATCATCTCCGGGCCCTCCGACGACAACTCGGATCTGTACCGGCGGGTCAACGTGCTGGTCGGACAGCTCACCGCCCAGAAGGAAGAGGACGGACCGGGCGACTACAGTCTGGACGAAAAGCACAAACAGGCGTTCCTCACAGAAGACGGGCATCAGCGGGTGGAGGAACTGCTGGCCAAGGCCGGGTTGCTTGAGGAGGGTCACAGCCTCTACGACGCCGCCAACTTGGCGCTCATGCACACCCTGAACGCCGCGCTGCGGGCCCATGCCCTCTACCACCGCGATGTGGACTACATCGTGCGGGACAAGCAGGTGATCATCGTCGACGAGTTCACCGGCCGTACCATGGTAGGCAGGCGCTGGTCGGAGGGCCTGCACCAGGCTGTGGAGGCCAAGGAAGGCGTGCCGATCCAGAGCGAAAACCAGACTTTGGCCTCGATCACTTTTCAGAATTACTTCCGTATCTACACCAAACTCTCGGGGATGACCGGTACCGCGGATACCGAGGCCTATGAGTTCCAGACCATCTATGGGCTTGAGGTGGTGGTGATCCCGACCCACAAGCCCATGGTCCGGGAAGACCTTGGGGATTTGGTCTATCTCACTGCCCGGGAAAAGTTCGAGGCCATCGTCGAGGATGTGCGGGACTGCCACCAGAGAGGGCAACCGGTCCTGGTGGGTACCGCCTCCATTGAGGCATCGGAGCTCCTCGATGAAGAGCTGAAGAAGGCCGGCGTTCCGCACGAAGTGTTGAATGCCAAGTTCCACGAGAGGGAGGCCCAGATCGTGGCTCAGGCGGGCCGGCCCAAGGCAGTGACCATCGCCACCAACATGGCGGGCCGCGGCACCGATATCGTGTTGGGTGGCAGCCTGCAGGCGGAGCTCGCCGAGGCCGGAGAGTTGGATGAGGCGGCTGCCCGGCGCATCCGCGAGGATTGGCAGCGGCGTCACGACCAGGTGGTGGAACTGGGTGGATTGCACATCGTGGGTACCGAACGTCACGAGTCGCGGCGTATCGATAACCAGTTGCGGGGCCGCTCCGGACGTCAGGGCGATCCGGGCTCCACTCGGTTCTACCTGTCGTTGGAAGACAATCTGATGCGGATCTTCGCCTCCGAGCGGGTCGCGGCGATCATGCAGAAACTGGGCATGAAGGAGGGCGAGGCCATCGAGCACCCCTGGGTCAGCAAGGCGATCGAGAACGCGCAGCGCAAGGTGGAGGCCCATAATTTCGATATTCGCAAGCACCTCCTGGAATATGACGATGTCGCCAACGATCAGCGCAAGGTGATCTACGGCCAACGCAACGAGCTGCTGTCCGAGGACGACGTCTCCGATACCATCGAGGCGGTCCGCCGCGACGTGGTTACCCAGGTCGTCGATCAATACATCCCGCCGCAGAGCCTGGACGAACAGTGGGACTTGCCGGGGGTGGAAGAGGCACTGGACCGCGAGTTGGGTTTGCAGGTCCCGGTCCGGGCGTGGTTGGAGGCAGACGAGGCCCTGGACGAGGACGCCCTGCGCGCCCGTATTTTGGGCGAGTTGGAGCGGATCTACGTTGAGAAGGAGACAGCCGCCGGTACCCCGGTGTTGCGCCACTTCGAGAAGGCGGTGCTGCTCCAGGTGCTGGATACCCACTGGAAGGAGCACCTGGCGGCCATGGATTATCTGCGCCAGGGGATCGGCCTGCGTGGCTACGCCCAGGTCGACCCGACCCAGGAATACAAGCGGGAGGCCTTCGAGATGTTCTCGGAGATGCTGGAGCAGATCAAGCGGGAGACTATCAGCGTATTGTCCCGCGTTCAGGTGCGCGCCGAGGAGGATGTGGAGGCGATGGAAGCGCGCCGGCGTGCCAGCGCTCCACCCAAGGTCCAATACGAACATGCCCAGGCCTCGGCGCTAACCGCCGCGGGCGCCGATTCAGGGCCGGAGGGGGATGGGGCCGCCGAACCCGCGTCCCAGGAACCTTTCGTACGCAACGGCCGCAAGGTCGGGCGCAACGAATCCTGCCCCTGCGGCTCGGGCAAGAAGTACAAACATTGCCACGGCCGGTTGGAGTGATCGTGGGCCCATCGCACGGAGCGGGCAGGACCCTATGGGCGGACGGGCGGCGTCGATGGCGGTAGGGTTGACCGGTTTGCCGCCACTCCAGGCGGTATCCGGCATCCGGCTGGGTACCGCCTCTGCCGGCATCAAGCGCCCCGGGCGGCGCGACCTGGTGGTGATCGAATTGACCGCCGAGACCGTCTGCGCCGCCCTGTTTACCCGCAATGCCTTCCAGGCGGCACCGGTGCAGGTCGCGCGCCGGCACTTGGCTGCGGGTGCGCCGCGCTACCTGTTGATCAATACCGGCAATGCCAACGCCGGCACCGGACAGGCGGGGATCCAGGACGCCGAGCAGTGCTGCGCTGCCCTCGCTGCCCTCGCGGACTGCGCGCCTGACGCGGTGCTGCCTTTTTCCACGGGTGTGATCGGCGAATCGCTGCCGGTCTCCCGGATACAGGCGGCCTTGCCAGCGGCGATCGGGGCCCTCGGAGAAGATGAATGGCCGCGGGCCGCCGCGGGTATCATGACTACCGACACGGTTCCCAAGGGCGTCTCGCGCGTAGCGGCCATCGAGGGCCACACCATTACCGTGACTGGGATCGCCAAGGGCTCCGGCATGATCCGCCCGGACATGGCGACCATGCTGGCGTTCATTGCGACCGACGCTGCAGCGGACCCGGCTTGGCTGCAGGGCTGTCTGGCGCGCTCGGCGGCGGTGTCCTTCAACTGCATTACCGTGGATGGAGACACCTCCACCAACGACGCTTGCGTGCTGATGGCCACTGGGCGTCAAGCCCTGCCGGATACGGACGCGGCCCGGCAGCAACTCGAGGAACTGGTGCGCTCGGTGTGCGTTGGGCTCGCCGAGGCCCTCATCCGTGACGGGGAGGGCGCCAGCAAGTTCATCACCATCCAGGTTGAGGGCGCCGCCGATGCCCTGGAGGGCCGTCGGGTGGCAGACGCCGTAGCCCACTCGCCTCTGGTGAAGACCGCTTTTTTCGCCAGTGATCCCAACTGGGGCCGGATTCTGGCCGCCGTGGGGCGCGCTGGGATTACGGACCTGAATCTTGACCGGGTGAGCATCTACCTGGGCGCGGTATGCATCGTGCGCGCGGGTGCCCGTGCCGCGGACTACCTCGAGGCCGAGGGCCGGACGGTCATGGCCCAGGACGAGATCACGGTGCGCATTGAGCTCGACCGGGGTAGCGCTAGCACCCAGGTGTGGACCTGTGATCTATCCTACGACTACGTGCGTATCAATGCGGAGTATCGTACTTAATCTGCATAGAACGAACCTATACCAAAATCGCAGATCGGGCGTTCAGGCACGGCGCGGGCCCTGCGATGAGCGCCGTTTACACCCGGTAAATGAGCACCGCAGCAGGGTCCGCAACGCCGCATGGGCGACCGGCATGCATTTTGAGATAGGTTCTAGTTCATGTAGGGTCGCGGAGGATGGTGCGGTACGCAGCCGGGATCGCGCCGCCCTGGAACAAACCCCGTCGCGCTGCGATGGGGACATCGGGTTCGCACCGATCCGCAACGCCGGAGTCGGGCCGGCTCGGCCCGGCCCATACCGGTCCGTCGATTGATTACCGGATTCTCCGACAGGCGCTACCGTTCCCATGCACGCCGTCCCCATACACGTTGCCGTTGCCGTTATCTTCGACACGCGCGGGCGCGTGCTGATTACCCGCAGGCCGCACCACGCCCATCAGGGGGGGTTATGGGAATTCCCCGGGGGGAAGGTGGAACCGGGGGAGAGCGCGCGCGCCGCCCTGGGACGGGAGCTGGCCGAGGAGTTGGGCATTGAGGTGCAGGAGGCGCGGCCGCTGATCCGGGTACCCCATGATTATCCGGACCGCCGGGTGATGCTGGATGTGTGGCGAGTGGCCGCTTTTCACGGCGCTCCGGAAGGCCGGGAGGGGCAACCCCTGGATTGGGTGTTTCCGCAGGATCTGGGAACCCGGGCGTTCCCTGCCGCGGACCGGCCGGTGCTGGTGGCACTGCGGCTTCCGGACCGCTATCTGATCACGCCCGAGCCGGGTCCTGATCTGGGGGAGTTCCTGGACCGGTTGGAACAGCGACTGGCCCTTGGTCTGCGCCTGGTGCAGTTGCGGGTCCGACGCCTCGATCCCCAGGATGGAGAGTGGCTGGCCGCGCGCGCCGTGGCCTGCTGTCACCGCTATGGCGCGCAACTGCTGATAAATGGGGCGCCGTGCGCGGCGCAGGCACTCGGTGCCGACGGTGTTCATCTCTCTGCGGCGCGACTGATGGCCCTTATCCAACGACCCCTGCCGCCGGATCAATGGGTCGCCGCGTCTTGCCACGACGCATCGGAACTGGCCCACGCGGCCCGGGTCGGCGTGGACTTCGCCGTGCTTTCGCCAGTGGCGCCGACCCCGAGCCACCCGGGAATGCCGGTGCTGGGATGGGACGGTTTCGCCCGGCTGACGGACGCGGTTCCGTTCCCGGTGTATGCCCTCGGGGGTGTTGCGGTGGGGGATCTGGCCGACGCGTTTGCCAGTGGCGCCCAGGGTGTGGCGGCGATCCGGGCGCTGTGGGGAGCCGATGGCCCAGTCGCACCACCCGCGGCGGACCTCAACGCCGGTTCCGCGGGCTGAGCGGTTCCAGCCTGGTGCTTCCAGATTAACCGGCATTTTTCGGTGTGGTCGCCGCTGCGCTTGCCGGGACGAGCACCGGTGGAGCACGACATCAGGGCTCCACTTCGTCCTCCGCGGACTCGGGGGGGACCGGTGCTCCCGGGATGGCGCGGCTGCCGTCCAACCAGGCGCCGAGATCGATGAGCCGGCAACGGTCGCTGCAGAATGGGCGCCAGGGGCTGCGGGCCGACCATTCCACGCGCCTCCCGCAGGTGGGGCACTGCACGGTGGGCGGTGGGGTTGGATCGCGGCTCATGACGGCATCCCGGTTGCGCGATGCGGTTTCCAGGAATCAACCGGCGCAGCAGGCGAGACCGAAATCCACGTCGCGCGCGGTTTGGATCGCGCGCGCCACAGGTGATTCCTGTTCCCAGAAACGGATGGTGAAACGGTGGCGTCCGCCGCTGATCTCCGGGAAATGGCGTGCGTCTGCGGGTAGCGCAACGCGCATCAACAGGCATGGGGTGTTGGGGTCCAGGTTCTGCTGGAAGAATCCACGCTCGGCACGCGTGGGTAGGGCTTCGGCACTCTGGCGGATCAGGAACAGGATCAGGGTGATGGGTTGGTATAGCGGTTCGAACACGTCGAACCAGCCGCGCAGCTGGCAGTAGCGCGTGTCCGGCTCCTGTTGCAGCCAGTAGTGGTAACCGGGCATGTCGAATTCGCAGGTTCCCCCAGGGATTGCGCTACGCTGGCGGATGCTGGCCAGGAAGTCGTTCTCCCGCAGTTCCAGCGCGAATTGTGCGCTGGAACCGTACAGGCTCTCGGTGAGAGAGGTCAGTTTCTGGAGCAGTTCGGCCAAGCGCTGACGGTCCACCCCGGGGCGCTCCCGCAGCGCGGCGAGGTTAGAGGCATGGCGCTCCAGCTCCTTCAGCAGTTCTGCTTTCAGGTCGTTGCGGCCCAGGATGCTGAGGATTTCCAGCATTCCCTGGAGCGCGGCGCGGCTGTCCCAGAGCGTCCGCCCTTTCAGATAGTGGAGGGTGCTCTTGAACAGGAACTCAAGGCGCAGAAAGGTCCGCACCCGCTCGGTCAACGGGTGTTCGTAGTAGATCTGTCTGTCTGCGTCCATGATGGAATGCGTACCGCGCTGCGGGATGGTTTCCGCGGGGGCCTGCGCCACGTCGCACAGATCGGCCCAGCCGGGTTCCTGGATCATGTCAGGCGTAGGGCCTGGCGAGTTGCAGATAACGCTGGTGCAAGGCCTCGACCTGTCGTTCCAGTTGGGAGCGATCGAGATCGTTGACCAGGACGTCGTCTGCGGCGGCAAGCCGGGTGACGCGGTCGCTCTGTGCACTCATGATGGCATCTACCTGTTCCCTGGATAGTCCGTCGCGGACACTGGCCCGGTGCCGTTGCAGCGATTCGGGGGTGTCTACCACCAGGATCCGTTGGACCAGATCACCCTGAGCGGATTCCAGCAGCAGTGGAATCACTACAATAACATAAGGCGCGTCCAGTACCGCAAGCCGCTTGCGGGTCTCCGCGCGGATCGGCGGATGGAGGATCTCCTCCAGGCGGTGGCGTGCGGCGGGGTCCCGGAACACCCTGCGGCCGAGGGCCCTGCGGTCCAGGCGACCCGCCGCAGTGAGGACTTCGGACCCGAAGTCCGCCACGATCCGCATAAGCGCCGGGGTGCCGGGTTCCACCAGTTCGCGGGCGATCCGGTCGGTGTCGATCACTGGGGCGCCGCGCTTGGCGAAGCACTCCGCTGCAGTGGATTTGCCGCTGGCAATTCCGCCGGTGAGCCCTACGATCAGCATTGGTAATTGCCCCTGCCCGCCCTTGGGAACCGACCCCCCGCCCGGGTGCAGTGTAGGACCGGCGCGCGCTGGCGCCAAGGGTGACGGGTGCCGGCGCGCGGGGTGCGTCAGCGCACCCCAAACCAGCTCCAGTAGAGGCGGATCAGGTCGTTCCCCCAGAGCATAGCGATCCACCCGGCCGCCCCAAGATAGGGGCCGAAGGGCATCGGTTGACCCCGCTCGCGGTGCTGGACCACCAGCAGAGTGATCCCCACCGCGGCACCCACTACCGAGGAGAGCAGAATGACGAGCGGCACACTCTGCCAACCGAACCACGCGCCGAGCATGGCGAGGAGCTTGAAGTCGCCATAACCCATGCCCTCCTTCCCGGTTACCGCTTTGAACAGTTTATAGACGGTCCATAGGCTCATATAGCCGATCACCGCGCCGAGTATGCTTGCGCGGGGGCCGGTGAACACGCCAGGCAGGCTGAGCATCAGGCCGAGCCACAGGAAAGGGAGGGTGATGAGATCGGGCAGCTGCTGATGGTCGATGTCGATCAGGGTGAGGCAGATCAGTGCCCAGGTCAGCAGCAGCGCCGCGCCCGCCTGGGGGCCGTAGCCGAAGTGCCAGACCACCAACGCGGACAGCCCGGCGGTGGCGAGCTCCACCAGTGGATAGCGTATGGAGATGTGGGCCTTGCAGGTGGAACAGCGGCCGCCGAGTAACAGATAGCTGATGACGGGGATGTTCTCGGCGGCCGAAATCTGCTGTCCGCAGTGCGGGCAGCGCGACCGCGGCGCCACGAGGTTGAAGGTCTCCGCTGCCGGTCCCGGCTCCGCACCGTCACCGAGCCATTCGACGCACTGTTCCCGCCAGTCCCGCTCGAGCATGATCGGAAGCCGGTGGATGACCACGTTCAGGAAGCTGCCGATCATCAGACCCAGGACGCCGGCCACGACGGCCAGCAGCACCGGATTTTGTTGCAGAAGTTCGATCAGAGGCATGCCCGGCTATGGCCCGTCTAGGGTGCCGGCGGGCGGCACACAGTGGGTGGACGCCGGCGGCGGCAGGGATGCATGCGGTCCGCGGCCCGGATGGCCCACGGACCGCCGTCGGTCAAACCACCGAACCCATCTTGAAGATGGGCAGATACATGGCGATCACCAGACTGCCGACCAGCACACCCAGTACCGCCATGATAAGGGGCTCAAGCAGGCTGCTCAAGCCGTCCACCGCATTGTCCACTTCTTCCTCGTAGAAGTCCGCCACCTTGCTGAGCATTGCGTCCAAGGAGCCGGATTCCTCTCCGATGGCCACCATCTGGACCACCATGTTGGGGAACAGGCCGACCTGCTGCATGGCGATTTGCAACTGCTGGCCGGTGGCCACATTCTCGCGCATCTGGAGCACGGCATTGGCGTAGACGCTGTTGCCGGTGGCGCCGGCCACCGATTCCATCGCCTCCACCAATGGTACGCCGGCGGCGAACATGGTGGCCAGGGTACGGCAGTAGCGCGCGATCGACGCCTTGTTCAGGATATCGCCGATGATGGGGATCTTGAGGACCATGCGGTCAAGGAGTTCCCGGAATCGCTTGGAGCGCCGTTTGGCCTGTACAAAGCCCGCCGCTGCCCCCGCGATGCCGATCAGCGCCACCCACCACCACTTCTGCAGCCATTCGGACAGGTTGATCACCATCTGGGTGAAGGCGGGCAGGTCGGCGCCGAAGCTCTTGAACAGGCTCTGGAAGGTGGGCACCACGAACAGCAGCATGATCGTGGTCACAATGATCGCGGCGATCACGACCGCGGTTGGGTAGAACAGGGCCTTCTTGATCTTGCCCTTCAATGCCTCCGTCTTTTCCTTGTAGGTCGCGATCTTGTCCAGCAGGGAATCCAGGATACCGGCGTGCTCCCCAGCCCGCACCAGGTTGCAGAACAGGCCGTCGAAGTGGCGCGGGTGCTTGGACAGGGCATCGGTCAGGTTACCACCGCCCTCCACGTCGGCCTTGATGGCCATGATCAGTTCCTGCATGCCCGGGTTTTCGTGGCCGCGGCCGACGATCTCGAAGGCCTGCACCAGCGGTACGCCGGCCGCGATCATGGTGGCCAACTGGCGGCTGAAGATCGCGATGTCTTTGGCGGTGACCTTCTTTTTTCCGCCGAACAGGGGCTGGCCCTTTTTGCGCACCTTCAGCGGTTTGATGCCCTGGCGGCGCAGGTCCGCCTTGACCATGGCCGGGTTCGATGCGCGCGCTTCTCCTTTGACGCGCGCCCCGCGCCGGTCCGAGCCTTCCCAGAGGAATAGGGTGTTCTTGATCGCTTTCGCCGCCATGGTCTAGTCCTTGGTAACCCGGTTGATCTCATCGAGGCTGGTAACGCCCTGCATCACTTTTCTCAAGCCGGATCTGCGCAGGTCGGCGATGCCCTCCCGCGTCGCCTGTTCAGCGATCAGCATGGCGTTTCCAGCCTCGAGGATGATGCGTTGGATCGCTTCCGTCATGGGCATGACTTGATAGATGCCCACACGCCCCTTGTAACCGCTGGCGCACTGCTCGCAGCCGACGGGCCCGTAGATCTTGATGTGTTCGAGGTCATCTTCACGAAACCCCTCGTCCAGCAGTACCTCCTTGGGTACGTCCACCGGGCGGCGGCAGTGGTTACACAGCCGCCGCGCCAAGCGTTGCGCGATGATCAGGCTCACCGAGGAGGCGATGTTGTAGGACGGCACGCCCATGTTCATCAGCCGGGTAAGGGTTTGCGGGGCGTCGTTGGTGTGCAGGGTGGAGAGCACCATATGACCGGTCTGGGCGGCCTTGATGGCGATTTCGGCGGTTTCCAGATCCCGTATTTCTCCCACCATGATCACGTCCGGATCCTGGCGCAGGAAGGCGCGCAGCGCCTCGGCAAAGGTGAGCCCGGCCTTGGAATTCATGTTGACCTGGTTGATGCCGGGCATATTGATTTCCACCGGGTCTTCCACCGTGGAGATGTTGCGGTCCGCGGTGTTGAGGATATTCAGCCCGGTGTACAGCGATACCGTCTTGCCGCTGCCGGTGGGGCCAGTGACCAGTACCATCCCGTAGGGCTTGTGGAGCGCTTCGAGATAGAGTTGCTTTTGGTCATCCTCGTAGCCCAGGGCTTCGATGCCCAGCTTCGCGCTGCTGGGGTCGAGGATACGCAGTACGATCTTCTCGCCGAATAAGGTGGGGCAGGAATTCACCCGGAAGTCGATGGCGCGGCTCTTCGACAGGGTCATCTTGATGCGCCCGTCCTGGGGGACGCGCCGCTCCGCGATGTCCATGCGTGACATCACCTTGATGCGCGCGGAGATGCGGCTCGCAAGGTTGATCGGCGGCGAGGCGATCTCGTAGAGGACGCCATCCTGACGCAGGCGCACCCGGAAGGTCTTTTCATAGGGCTCGAAATGGATATCGGAAGCCCCTTTGTTGATGGCATCCAGCAAGACCTTGTTCACGAACCGCACCACCGGGGTGTCGTCGATCCCGGAGTCCAGGTTGTCCGCCGCCGATTCGTTTCCACTATCCGGCTCGGCGCTGAAATCGACATTGTCCAGGTCCGCGTCCAACAGGTCCGAGAGGGCGGTGTCGTTGGCCTCCAGCGCGCGCTCGATGGCCTTGGTGAGCTTGTCCTCCTCGACCAGGATCGCTTCGGTACTGATCCCGGTGTGGAACTTGATGTCGTCCAGGGCCTGCAGGTTGGTGGGCTCGGAGACCGCCACGTAGAGACGGTTGCCGCGCTTGAACAGGGGCAGGGCGTGGTGTTGCCGGATCAGCTTCTCGCTGACCCGTTTGATCGGGGCGTGCTCCAGATCCATCGCCTCCAGATCAAACAGGGGGACGCCGAATTCGTGGCTGGCAGCGGCCGCCAGCTGGCCGCTGTCGAGGATGCGGTTCTCCACCAGGTAGGTGACGAACGGGATGCGTTTTTTCTGGGATTCGTCGTAGCTCTGCTGAGCCTGCACCTCGGTGAGCAGGCCGTCCTGTACCAGCCGGTGGGGGAGGCCGCCGAAACGGACCTGCGGGTTGGTGATCGCCATGGTGTCCTACCTTGCGTGTGGCGCGACGCTACCATGTTCCCTTGGAACAGGGCCGCAAACCTTGACCGGGTTCACCAAATAATCCATTGATACCAAATATTTATTGGTACGGCTGTGGGGCTCCCGGGCCCTTTGGATATCGACCGTTGACCCCATGAACTTAAGGGGACGGGGTAGGGGCGGAAACACGGCGGATGGCAACGGTGCCCCGCCCCCCGGAAGGTGGGCAGCGATGGACCGGCCAGGGGACGTTGCCGTGGGCCAGCCACGGCAGTACGGCGGAAGATGCCCGTTCGGTAAGCCTTTCATCCCACGTCCCTGTGGTTGCGGCCCGGTGGTGGATGGGCCGGGGCGTACCTTTCAATAGTACCATTGCCCGGCGCGGCGTACAGGGCCGACTCAGGGTGGCCGGCCGGGGGCCTAGAAGAACCCCCGGGTTCCCAGGCGCCGCCGGGCCGCCCGCGGGCACCCGGCGGTCTTCAGCGCCCGGGGCCTGGGGTCGAAACAGGAGCGGTGGTGTTACGCCGACCCCGGATTCAGCCCCACCGGCGCTGCGGGCACCGCCCCGCGCGATTGCGGCCGTTTCCCACGGGCACAGCCGCGGCGGCCCAAGGAGTCACGATGAATCCCCAGCGTGGAACCACGGACGGACCAGCCCCCGGCGGCGTGGCGCGGTTATGGCGGGGCGGCCGGTGGGTGGCCTTCTATTGGACCTTGGCCACGGTGGGCGGCGTGGCGGTCAATGTCTTGGTTACGCGCTTGCTGGCCCCGGATGCAGCGGGTGCGTATTTTCTGATCGTGAGTCTGGTAGGCGCGGCCGCGCTGGTGGCGCAGTTGGGGCTGGCCAATACCCTGGTGCGTTTTCTGGGCGAGTCCCTGTCCACCGCGGACCCCGTGCGTGCGCAGCAGACCGTGCGCAAAGTGCTGGTACTGGCGCTCTGCGGGACCCTGGGGGTCACGGTGGCCCTGACCGGCGGTGGCCACTGGATCGCGGTCCATGTGTTTGATTCCAGACCGATGGCAGCGGCGATGGGCCCCGTGGTCCTGTGGGTGCTGTTTATCGGGTTCCAGCGCCTTGCAGCGGAAGGCTGCCGCGGTTTCCATGCCGTGGGGCGGGCCACCCTGTTCGGGGGCGCGCTGCCCAACGCCCTGACCGCGGTCACGCTGTTCACCGCGTGGTCCGCCGGTGTGGGCATGGAATTGAACGGGGTGGTGATGGTGTCCGCGGCGGCCTCCATGGTAGCGGCCTTGGCCGGGGGTGCCTGGCTGATCCGGCGCTCCTCCGTGGTCCCGGCGCAAGCGCTGCGCGCGGGTACCGTCCGTTATCGTGCGCTTATAACCGTGGCCTGGCCGATGCTGGTCAGCGACCTGGCGTTCTTCGTGCTGGGCCAGATGGACCTGTGGGTAGTGGGCAGCTTCCGGGCCGGTGCGGATGTAGCGCTCTACGGCGCCGCTGCCCAGCTGGCACGGCTGGTGCGGATCCCGCTGCTGCTGGCCAATGGCGTCCTGCCGCCGGTGATCGTGGACCTGCACACGCGGGGGCGCCTGCGGGAACTCGAGGACACCCTGCGCGGCAGCGCCACGCTCACCATCCTGCCGTCGCTGCTTGCCCTGGTGGCCATTGCGGTGGCGCCGGATTCCGTCATGACCTTGTTCTATGGCGGATATTACCGGCACGCGGGCAGCGCGCTCCTGTTCCTCGCCATTGGCCACGTGGTGCACGTCGGGACCGGATCCTGTGGATATACCCTGATCCTCACCGGGCATCAGCGTGCGATGATGAAGATCACGCTGGTGACCGGCGGCATGACGATCCTGGGGATCCTGCTGGTGGTGGACCGCTACGGGATCGCCGGCGTCGCCGCGGTGGCAGGCGCCGGCATGGTGGCCCAGAACATCGGGATGCTCCTGGGTGCGCGCCGGCTGGTCGGGGTATGGACCCACGCCCGGGTCCCATGGTTGCGGCGGCGGTAGCGGAAACCCGGTGCGATCCCGGTTGCGTACCGCGCCATCGGCCGGACCCCGGACCGGCTCCTAGCGGTCCTTGTGGGAGGCTTGGTAGACCAGCATGGTGATCTGCTCCGAGACCAGGCCGATCAGGAATACCAGGACCGCCATGATCAGCAGCAGCGCGCTCATATTCGTGAAGGTACCGTGCAGGGCGTAGGTATAGCTGTAGCGGATGAGCCCAAGTACGAAGAATGCGGCGCTGATCGGCAGGAACAGTTTCAGCGGTGAGTACAGGGTCGCCACCCGGAAGATGATCATGAAAAACCGCAAGCTGTCCCGTAGCGGGTGGATGTGGCTGCGGCCCAGGCGTTTCCCGGCATGGATCGGGACGAACGCGAGGGCGTAGCCGGCGCGGAAAAAGGCCATGGTGCTGGTGGTCGGGTAAGAGAAGCCGTTCGGCAGCAGGAACAGGAATTCGCGGAATTTCGCTGCGCGTACGGCGCGGAAACCCGACGTGAGGTCATCGATCCGGTGGCCCACCATCCAGCTCGCCAATCGGTTGTAGAGCCGGTTGCCGATGCCCCGCCACAGGCTCGCCTGGGACGCACCGTCCCGCGCGCCGATCACCATGTCGTAGCCCTGCTCCAGGGCCGCGGTCAACCGGGCGATGTCGTTCGGGTCATGCTGCCCGTCGGCGTCCATGAAGACCAGCACCGCGCCGCTTGCGACGCGGGCGCCGGTCTTCACCGCCGCGCCGTTGCCCTGGCCGTAGGGATGGGAGATGACGGTCGCCCCGTGGCGCAGGCCGACCGCGCGCGTGGCGTCCGCGGATCCGTCGTCCACCACCAGGATCTCGGCGTCGGGGTGCTGAGTGCGCAACGCCGGCAGCAACCGTTCGAGACCCTCGGCTTCATCCCGCGCGGGGATGATGATACTGAGTGTATGCGGCATCGCGGCCCCGGGTCGTCGCGCTTACGGCGGCCCGGCCATTCTATGGGCTCCGGGCCGGCGCGGCAATCGGCGGGTGCGGTGCGGCGGCGTGCTGCGCCTGTTCCACGTCGCGCGCGACCGGGGCGATGGCCTCCGTGAGCTCACCGAAGCGATTGAGCTTCCGCAACGCGCTCAGTTCCCGGGCCGCCGCTTGCGGTTCGTCCATGGCCAGCAGGAGGTTGATCAGATTGATCCGGTACTGGGCACTGCGCGGCGCCACCTGCACGGCGCGCATGAACAGGACCTTCCCGGACGGAAAATCGCGCAGCACGTTGATCTTGTATTGGCCATAGATGGTGAGCAGGTCCGCGTGGTGCTGTACCAGGCGGACCAGATTCGGGCTGGCGAGGCCCGCCTGGAAGATGCGCTCGACATCGTGCTCTGGAATCCGGCAGTCGGCCTGCAGGCACAGCACCAGTTGCGTGAGCGCGCTGATGTCCGACGGGGTGATCGGCGTCGTGTCCAGCTTGTGGACGATGCTGTCGATCCACGCCGGGCGCAGCGCCTGGTGCAGCTTCTCGCTGACCAGGATCAGCGCCACCTCCGGGGTGATGTCGGGGCCGAGCCGGGCGGCACGCTCCAGCATCGTGAGCGCTGGGCCGGCGTCCTTCAAATGTCCGCTCAGGGCGGCGTTGGCATAGACGCGTCCCAGCATATAGGCGCTCAGGGCGGAACGCGGGTGGTGCAGAACGCCGTAGATGGCCTGATCCACCGGGTTGCTCCATTCGGTGGCCCGCGTCAGGGTGGTCACGAACAACAGGGCGAGGAACCCGGCGGTGGCCACGCGCAGGACGATCCGCAGCCGGGTCCGCGCCCCCGGGCCCAGCGCCAGGAACAGGAGCGCCAGCAGGATCCCATAGTCGGCCAGGTAATTGCGCTGCTCCTGGGCGATGAGCAGCGGGAAGACCGTGGATTCCAGCAACTGCCCGGTGAAGAACCACAGGATGCCGAGGCCCACCAGCGGCGCTTTGCGCAGGGCCGCCAGTCCGAATGCCACCAGGCCCAACACGCCGAGGATCGCGGGCAGGGTGGTGAGCGGGTGCAGCAGGCCGTGGGATACGCGGATATCGTCGTGGTAGAGCCCCAGGGCGCGGATGGTGGGCGCGACGATGAGCCGCAGGTACCACAGCACCACGCGGGGCTCGGTCATCAGGCGCTGGGCGAGGGTGAACCCCCGTCCCGCATAGCCGCCCACCACGGCCCGCGGGTCCAGCAGCCACCAGAGCCCGGCGCCCAGCACGGTGATGGCCGCGCCGCCGGCGTAGAAGCCGGTCAGGACGCGGTCGCGGCCACCGGCGGCGGTGCGGAACCGGAACAGGGCGGCCTCCACCACCAGCATGTAGACCGGGAGCAGCACGCCGGTCTCCTTGCTGAACACCGCCAGGACACCGCACGCCAGGGGTCCTATCAGTGCCGCGCGCAACCCGCCCGTGCCGTCCAGCATGCGCATCCGCGCCCGCACGTAGAGGCCGAGCCCCAGGAGGGTGAACAAGGCGGCGAGGCTCGCCATGCGCTGGACCACGTACAGGACCGGGGTCAGGTTCATGGGGTGGAGCAGCCAGGCGCCGGTCACCGCCAGGCTCAGCCAGCGGGCGGTGGGCTCGGGGAAGGCCGGGTCCCGGATGCCGCGGTAGGCGCGCAGGATCAAGGTGGTGAGCCAGAAGATCAGCACGCCGTTCAACAGATGGATGACGAGGTTGGTGGCCTTGAATGAATAGGGCGCGAGCCCGAATGCGTAGTAGTTGAGGGCGAAGGTGAGCATGCTCACCGGGCGCATCAGGGGACCGGAGTGGGAGGAGAACGCCGCGGAGAACAGGGCCTCCGGCGCCAACGAATGGATGTGGAGCCGGACGTTCTCGACGATATTGGGCCCATCGTCGTAGAGATAGCCCCCGGCCAGCCCCGGCCAGTAGGCCGCCGCGGTGAGGGCGAGGAGCAGCGCGAGCACGAACAGGCGGGCGCGGTTTCCCTGCAGCGCGGTCATTGGGTGGAGTCCCTTCCTGGCGATGGTTACGGGCGGCAGACGGCAGGCCGGTACATGACCGGCAGTGTACTGCCGGCGCCGCCGCAATCCCAGTGGATGCCGCCCGCCGCCGTGGTGGGTGTCAGCACCAGCACCGTGTTGGAGGCGCTCCCCCCCACGGTGCGGTAGGTGATCTTGATGATGCCCCCGTTCACGTCCACCTGCCGGGTGTAGCTGCCTTGGATGCTGGCGGGCTTGGGCAGATAGTATTTGGTGTTACCCCCCGCCGGCAGCGATCCGGTGGCGAGAAACTGTTCATCGATCGCGGTCTTGGCGGGGGCGATCAGGGTCAGTCCTTCCGCCACCTTGGCGCGGATCGTGTAGTCCTGGTAGGCGGGGATCGCGATCGTCGCCAGGATCCCGATGATCGCCACCACGATCATGAGCTCGATCAGGGTGAATCCGGCGTGCGGGTGTTTCATGGGCGGATCCGGTCGTCATGGATGTCCGCATGGAAGAAGCAAGAAATGCGCCAAACACGCGTGCGGGTTTAGAGAGTTTTACAGGGGCGCAGAGGTGAAAAAAAAGCGCCCCCGTTCCCGGGGGCGCTGGATACCGACCGCGTCGGCCAAGCCAGGATCAACGGCAGTTGGCGGGCAGATACTTCGCGGGCATATTGGTGCCGGTGCCCGACACTGTACCAAGTGTGGAGTACCCGCAGACCCATGCGATGGACCCGGCATTGGTCGTGACTGGGGTCAATGTGAGCACCTTGCCGTTCGCCGTGGGATTCCCACCCAAGGTCTTGGCGGCGTAGGTGATCTTGATTTGCCCTGAGGTCCCGGTGATCACTTCGACCGACGCCACGTACTTGCCGGTGATGCTAGTGTACAGCGGCAGGCCGAAGCTGTTGGGGGTGATTTTAGTGCCGGTGGTCGGCATATGGCCGTCGGACTGGAAGGTCTCGGCCACCGCGGTCTTGGCGGCGTCGGCCAGGTTCAGGCCCTCCGTCACCTTGGCGCGGACGGTGTAGTCCTGGTACGCCGGGATGGCGATGGCGGCCAGGATGCCGATGATCGCGACGACGATCATCAGCTCGATCAGTGTGAAGCCCTGTTGGGTACGTTTCATGGCAACTCTCCTCGGTAGACGACTGGTTAACCGGTCATGGGGTCCTGCGACTTCGCGCTGGCGGCCCGCCGTGCCGGTTGCCTGCGGGCGGGGCCGGGTACGACGCGAGCGGCCATCGGCCTGCCCTTGGGGTAGCAGGATCCGTGCCAGGGACAGCGGAGGCCGGGGGCGGTGGATCCGATGTTCCCCAAGTGCCCGGTTTTTCGGCATCTCTTAGGGAAAGTGCAGGGGGGGCGGGGGCCCATCCCGCGGCCAGGGGCGCACGAGCAGACCTGGACTGGCCCGCTGACGTCACAAGCTGACGCCCCGCGTCACCGGGTGGGTACGCCCGTGCGGACGATCCTTCCATGGCTGGGGCCTCCGTGCCCGTGCCGCTTCCACTGCCGACGCACACCGCGGAAAGCAGCGTGCGTCTCCCGCGTTCGCCGAGCCGCCGGCTCCCCACTTTGTCCGGCCCGGCGGATACGGCGGGAGCGTAGGCAGGCGTACTTGCCTGCGGTACCCACCATAATAGTATGAATTCCCCGTCCCGCGCGGTGCGCAAGAAAGCGCGCCGGTCACCGGTGGTACGCCGTGGTTTTCCCCCGGGAATGGGCCCCGGTGCGCGGGCCTATTCCAGTCCCAGTTTTTTCAACCGGTAGCGCAGGGCCCGGAACGTGATCCCCAGCAATTTGGCGGCCGCGGTCTTGTTGTAACGGGTCTTCTCCAGGGCCTTGAGGATTGCGTCGCGCTCCACCGAATCCAGGTAGTTTTCCAGCGGCACCTCCCGGGACGCCGGCGGATCATCCACCGGCGCCGATTCGGGTAGCCGCAGGTCCGCGCGGCGCACCACATGGCCCTCGCACAGGGTCATGGCGCGTTCGAGGATATTCTCCAGTTCCCGCACGTTGCCGGGAAACCGGTAGCCCTGCAGGGCCTGCAGGGCGTCGTCCGCGAGCCGGATCCGGCCCGCGCCGGTGCCCGCCAGCCGTTCCAGGATGGTGTCCGCGAGTTCCGGGATGTCCATTGGCCGTTCGCGGAGATTGGGGACGTGCAGATCGATGACGTTGATGCGGTAGTAGAGGTCCTGCCGGAAGTCACCGGACTGGATCAGGACGCCCAGGTCCTTGTGGGTGGCGCTCAGGATGCGCACATCCACGGGCACCTCGCGCTGCGTGCCCACCGGCCGTACCGCCTTCTCCTGGATCGCCCGCAGCAGCTTCACCTGCATGTGCAGGGGCAGTTCCGCCACTTCGTCCAGAAACAAGGTGCCGCCGTTGGCGGCCTGGAACAAGCCCTGCTTGTCGGCGACCGCCCCGGTGAAACTCCCCTTGGTGTGGCCGAAGAACTCGCTCTCCATCAGGTCGGCGGGAATCGCGCCGCAGTTGACCGCCACGAACGGGTGGTCCGAGCGCGGGCCCTTCTCATGGATCAGGCGCGCCACCAGCTCCTTGCCGGTCCCCGACTCGCCGCTGATGTAGACTGGGGCCTGACTGCGCGCGAGCTTGTTGATGGTGGAGCGTATCTCCTGCATGACCGGCGAGTCCCCCAGCAGGGTGCGACGCGAGCGGCGGTCCACCTCCGGATAGGTGCGGCGCAGCTTCAGGGCGCTGTTCACCAGACTGCGCAATACCTGCAGGTCCACCGGCTTGGAGACGAAATCGAAGGCCCCGGCCTTGAGGGCCTGCACCGCCGAGTCCATGCTCCCGAACGCCGTGATCATCGCCACCGGAACCTCCGGGTGGCGCTCCTGAATGTACTGTACCAACTCGATCCCGTCGCCGTCGGGCAGGCGCATGTCGGTCAGGCACAGGTCGAACGCGTGTCTGGGCAGCAGCGCCTTGGCCTCCGCGACGTTCGCGGCGCTGTGGGTAGTAATTTCCATCCTGCCGAGCGTCAGTTCCAACAGTTCCCGGATGTCGGGTTCGTCGTCCACGATGAGGGCCACGGAGCGGGTCACGTCAGTTGGCCCCGGATGCCCTGTCGGTCCGGAACGCGATCCGGAAGCAGCTCTGCCGTTCCCCGGTAACCTGGTAGTCGAGGCTGGCCTGATTGAGTTCGCACAACTCCCGGGCGATGTAGAGGCCCAGCCCGGTGCCATGGGTGGAGCGGGTGTAGAACGGTTCGAAGATCTGCTCGGCGATGTCCGGGGGAATGCCGGGACCCGGATCGGTGACGTCCAGGTACGGGGCCCCGGAGGCCGGATCAACCCCGGTGCTCAGGCCCACCTGCGGCGTCGTGCGCCCAGTGTTCCCATACTGCAGGGCGTTCTCGCACAGGTTCCAGAGCACTTGGTGCAGGTGCGTTGGATCCAGCCGCACCTCCAGGACCGGGTCCGCGACCGTCACCTTTACGCAGGCGGGTGCCAGATGGTGGGTCCCCGCGAACTCGGCGGCGAAGGCGTGCAACCACTCCGCGATGCGGATCGGTTCCGATTGCGACGGCTTGCCGCGCGACAACTGCAAGACGTTTTCCACGATGGTGTTCACCCGTGCCGCCTGCGCCCCGATGATCTCGGTGAGGCGCCGTTCGTCCTTGGCGAGGGCGGCGGACTCGCTGAGCAGTTGTGCGGCGTGGCTGATGGCGCCGAGCGGGTTGCGGATCTCATGGGCAATGCTGGCGGTGAGGCGCCCCAGGGATGCGAGCTTCATCTGCTGCGCCTTCTGCGCGAGTTGGGCAGTGTCGTGCAGGAACACCAGGATACCGGAGCGCGCACCGGAGCCGAGCCGGGTAAAACGCGGTTGCAGCGCGCTGCGCTGGGCCCCGGGTCGGAATGTCTCGGGTTCCGCGGCGGGCTGGTGTTGCCAGCGCTGCAACCGGTCGGCGAGTTCGGCGGATACTGCGTGCAGGCTGGCGATGGCGCGGTTCCCCGGGATTCCCAGCAGCTGGTGGGCCGCTTCGTTGATCAGACGGATCCGGTTGCCGTGATCCACCACCAGCACGCCGGCGTCCAGGTGCCGGATGATAGTTTCGTTGAGGCGCTCCAGGTTGGCAAGGTCGGCGCCACGCTGGGCCGCCAGGGCCTCGCTTTCCCGGATCCGGCGCGCCAGGAGGTAGGCGATGATGGCGGTGGCGAAGTAGGCGGAGCCGAGGATCCCGGCCTGGGTAAAGGACCCACCGGTCCCCTGGTGTTGAAAGGCGGCCAGCGTTTGTTCCAGGAGCACGGCGAGTGCCGCGAGCGCCGCGAACAGGATTGCCAGGCGTCCCGGGAGCAGCAGGGCTCCAGCCGCGATGGAGATTACCAGCAGTACGCCGAGGCTGCTCTCGACGCCGCCGCTGGCATGCATGAGCAGGGTGATGGCGATGATGTCCGCCACGATCTCGATGTAGACCTGCGACGCGAAGCCGGGCCAGCGCAACTGATGGGCCAGGCTGGCGACGATGGCGAATGCCAGGTAGGACAGACACACGGTCTCGAACAACCGCGGCGCGTACATCCCGAACACCTCGGGGGGTGTCGGACTGGCGAAGTAGGCCACGGCGAACAGGCCGGCCAGGACCAGGCGATAGATATTGAAGAAACGCAGCGGTTTCCAGGTGTGGGCGTCGCCGCCCCGGGCGGAACCGGCGGCGTTCGCGGTGTCGGGGAGCGCGCGGACCATGGCGGGGATGGTACCTGATTCCGCGCATCTTGTTGACGGTGCCCGATCGGTACCGGTCCCGTTGCCCGGGGATGCGCCGGTACCCGGCGCGCGCCCGCTATAGCGGCGCCGCCGCGGTTCGTGAGGCGGGGTCATGGAGCCGGAAACCCGCCGCCAGGCCGAATGGTGCCTGACGGGTCCCGCCGGTGCCGGCGGATAGCGCGTAGCGCCCGGGCGTGCTGCGCTACGCTAGGGCGCAGAGCGCCGGGCGCGCTGCGCGGCGCGGTGTCCCTCGGAGCAGTAGTGCTGCTCGCCGTCGTGTAGCGCCTCGGACTCCGGGACAAAGAGTCCGCAATGGGTGCAACGCACCATGCGTTCCGCGCGCGTTACGCGGCGCTGCGGCGGGGCCGCCGGCGGGGCGAGGGCGCCGCGGATCAGGGTCATGACCCCGTAGGCGAACAGTGCGAAGAGCAGGACGCGAAGCATCCGAATAGTTTCGGCGCTGCGGGGTTTTGGCGCAAGCCGGTACCACGTCCTTTTGCGAAACACCGCGGTTTCATCCAAAATAGCGCCCCTTCTCCGCGCGGGGGCCATATGCACTTCCACGAATATCAGGGCAAGGTCTTGCTGGCGCAGGCCGGTGTGCGGGTCCCGGACGGCCGGGTAGCGCGTACGCCCCAGGAGGCGGCGGCTGCCGCCCGGGAATTGGGGGGCGAGGAATGGGTGGTGAAGGCCCAGGTCCACGCGGGTGGCCGGGGCAAGGCGGGCGGGGTGCGCCGGGCCGCCACGCTGGAGGCGGTGGAACACGCCGCCGCGCAGCTGCTGGGTACCCGGCTGGTGACACCGCAGACCGCGGCCTGCGGTTTGCCGGTGGACACGCTGCTCGTGGAGCGCCCGGTGACCGCGGTGCGGGAGCTGTACCTGGGCTTGCTTGTGGACCGCGCCCGGGAGCGGGTGGTATTGATCGCTTCGGCCATGGGGGGAATGGAGATCGAGGCGCTGGCGGCGCAGCGGCCGGACGCGGTAGTTTCGGTGAGTGTGGATCCGGTGGTCGGCCTGCAACCCTTTCAATGCCGGCGCGTGGCCTTTGCGCTTGGGCTGGATCCACAGGTCGGCCAAGCCCTGGGTCGTGACCTGATTGCCCTCTACCGCCTGTTCGTGGAGAAGGACCTGAACCTGTTGGAGGTCAATCCCCTGGCGATCACCGCGGACGGTCTGCCCCTCGCCCTGGACGTGAAGGTCCAATTGGACGACAACGCCCTGTATCGTCAGCCGCGGCTGGTGGAGTGGGCGGATCCCGCGCAGGAAGACCAGAAGGAGCGCGTTGCACGCCGCTACGGGTTGAACTACATCGCACTGGATGGCGACATCGCGTGCATGGTCAATGGTGCCGGCCTTGCCATGGGGACTATGGACCTGATCAAGCTGCAGGGGGGCAGGCCCGCCAACTTTCTCGACGTGGGCGGTGGCACTACGGCGGAGCGGGTGTCCGAGGCCTTCAAACTCATCCTGTCGGATGCCAACGTAAAGGCCATCCTGGTAAACATCTTCGGGGGCATCGTGCGCTGCGACCTGATCGCCGAGGGCATCATCCAGGCGCTACGGGAGGTGCGGGTGACGGTGCCCGTGGTGGTGCGCCTCGAGGGCACCAACGCGGAATCGGGCCGCGCCCTGCTGCGTGCCAGCGGGCTGGACCTGATGACCGCGGGCGATCTGACCGAGGCCGCGCGCAAGGCGGTGGCCGCGGCGGCCCAGGGCGGTTGAACAACCGCCTGACCGGCGGCCCACGGATGCGGCGCATCCTTTTCCAACCTCCACTATTAAGAAGCGCTTGGACGATGGGCGGAGAGACGCGATGAGCATCCTGGTGGACGCGGATACCCGGGTAATCTGCCAGGGGTTCACTGGCAAGCAGGGTACCTTCCATTCCCGGCAGGCCCTGGCCTACGGCACGCGGCTGGTAGGGGGGGTGACCCCGGGCAAGGGCGGGCAGACGCACCTGGACCTGCCGGTGTTTGATACCGTGCACGATGCGGTAGCGCAAACCGGCGCGGACGCAACCATGATCTATGTGCCGGCGCCGTTCGCCGCGGACGCGATCCTGGAGGCCGCGGATGCGGGAATCCGGCTCGTGGTATGTATCACGGAAGGCATTCCGGTACACGACATGATCAAGGTGAAGGCCGCGCTGCGCGGTTCCGGCGTGCGGATCGTGGGTCCGAACTGTCCGGGGGTCATTACCCCCGGTGCATGCAAGATCGGCATCATGCCGGGGGAGATCCACAGCCCCGGGATCATCGGCATCGTCTCGCGCTCCGGCACGCTGACCTATGAGGCGGTGTACCAGACCACCCTCGCCGGCCTCGGTCAGAGCACCTGCGTGGGGATCGGCGGCGATCCGGTCCATGGCGTCGGATTCGTGGGGTGTCTGGAACTCTTCGAGCAGGACCGCCAGACCCAGGGCATCGTCCTGGTGGGGGAGATCGGGGGCAGCGCCGAGGAGGAGGCCGCCGAGTTCATCCGCCAGCGGGTGCGCAAGCCGGTGGTGGCCTATATCGCCGGCATGACCGCACCGGCGGGACGGCGCATGGGTCATGCCGGGGCCATCGTGACCGCCGGCAAGGGCACGGCGCAACAGAAGTTCGCCGCCCTCGAGGCGGCGGGCGCCGCGGTGGTACACAGTCCCGCGGAGATCGGCGCGCGCATGAAGGCCTTCTTCACCGGCTGAGCCGGCGCGCCCGGTTCCACCGCCCGTTGAGCATCCACTTGGGAGCGCATCACCCGTGAGTAGCCCACTGCGCATCGCTCTGGCTCAACTCAATCTCCTGGTGGGCGACGTCCCCGGTAACGTGGCGCGGATTGCCGCCGCCGCGATCCGTGCCCGCGATGAACTGGCGGCCGACCTGGTGGTGTTCCCGGAGCTGGCGCTGAGCGGCTATCCCCCGGAGGACCTGTTACTACGCGACGACTTCCGACGCGCCGTGACGGCGGGGCTCGAGCAGCTGCGCGCCGCGGTGCGGGGGATCCACCTGCTGGTGGGTTACCCGCGGACGCACGCGGACGCGCTCTACAACGCCGCGGCCCTGCTGCGCGACGGCGCGATCGAGGCCGTCTACCACAAGCACCTGCTTCCCAACTACAGCGTGTTCGACGAGAAACGCTATTTCAGCGCCGGTACCGAGGCCTGCGTGGCAGACGTCCGCGGGGTGCCGGTGGGTATCACCATCTGCGAGGACATCTGGGCGCCGGGACCGGTCCGCCAGGCGGCCGCGGCGGGGGCGCGGCTGATCCTCAATCTGAACGCCTCGCCCTTTCATCTCAACAAGGCCGCGGAGCGCGAACGGGTGGCGGCCGAGCGCGCCGCGGAATGCGGATTACCGCTGGTCTACGTGAATCAGGTGGGTGGTCAGGACGAGTTGGTGTTCGACGGGCAGTCCTTCGTGACGGGCGGCGACGGCGCGGTGCGCTTGCGCGCGCCGGCATTCGTGGAGGACCTGTCCGTGGTCGGGATCGACCCGGGCGGCGCCGGACCGGAGCCGGCGTTCGGTGCGCTTGCGCCGTTGCTCTGTGCCGAGGCCAGCGTTTATCAGGCGTTGGTGCTGGGGGTGCGCGACTATATCCGCAAGAATGGTTTTGACGGCGCGGTGCTGGGCCTGTCCGGGGGCATCGATTCGGCCCTGTGCCTGGCCATCGCGGTGGACGCCATCGGCCCGGAACGGGTGGAGGCCATCCTCATGCCTTCGCGCTACACCTCCGCGATGAGCGTGGAGGACGCCCAGTCCCAAGCGCAGATCATGGGCAGCGCGCACCGGGTGATCTCCATCGAACCGCCGTTTCAGGCGTTCCTGGCGTCACTCCGGGAGGCGTTTTCGGGGTGCGCGCCGGACGTCACCGAGGAGAACATCCAGGCGCGCTGCCGGGGTGTGCTGCTGATGGCGATCTCCAACAAGACCCGTCGGATTCTGTTGACCACCGGCAACAAGAGTGAGATGTCCGTGGGTTATGCCACGCTGTACGGCGACATGGCGGGGGGGTTCGCGCCGATCAAGGATGTACCCAAGACCCTGGTGTACCGCCTGGCACGCTACCGCAACGGCATCGCACCGGTTATTCCGCAGCGGGTGTTCGATCGTCCACCCTCGGCGGAATTGGCGCCGGACCAGAAGGATTCGGACCTGCTGCCTCCCTATGAAGTGCTGGATCCGATCCTCGAGCGCTACGTGGAACTGGACCAGGGGGTGGATCAGATCATTGCCGCCGGGTTCAGCGCGGCAGTGGTGCACCGGGTGGCGCAACTGGTGGACCGCAACGAGTACAAGCGTCGGCAGGCGCCCCCGGGGGTGCGTATTTCACGGCGTGCCTTCGGACGCGACCGGCGCTACCCCCTCACCTGTGGCCACCGCCATGCCGGGGGGCCGGGATCCGACCCTCAGGGATAGACCACCATCTCGTCGAGGCGCCGGCGCCGCGTGGGTTCCGGGAGCTCCGCCGGGTATCCCAGGCTCAGCAACGCCACCGGCGTCAGCACCGCGTCGAGCCCCAGGGCCTGGATCACCCGGGGCTCGTCGAAACGCCCTACCCAGGTGGACGCCATGCCCGCCGCCACCACCGCCAGTTGCGCGTAGGCGGCGGCGATAGTGGCGTCCTGCAGGGCATAGAGTTTCTCACCCCGTTCGCCGAACTGTTCCGCGGAACGTCGCGCGTCGGCGCAGAACAGCAGGCATACGGGGGCCTCGGAAATGAACGGCTGGTCGGCGGCGGCCGCCCGCAGGGCGTCACGCTGCGCCTGATCGGTGACCACCACGATCCGGTAGGCCTGCAGATCACCGGCGGACGGCGCGCTGCTGGCGGTCTCCAGTATCGCGTGGAGTTTCTCCGGTTCCACCAGCATGTCCGCCTGGTAGCGGCGGATCGAATGGCGGTGGCGCACGGTCTCGAAAAAGTCCCACATCGGTGCTTCCTCCCGCAAACTGACCGCGTGATGGCGGTCCTGCGCGCCGTTTACTTCGCCGGCTGGGTCTCGAGTCGCGCCACCGCCGGGTTTTTGGGGAAATTGACCTTCAGCACCTGGTAGGCGTTGTTCGCCGGGCCTACGAGCCCCATGCGCCGATAGCCCTCGACCATGATGATCAGTGCCTCGGGGGTGGACGGGGTCTCCTGGTAATGGTCCAGCACGTACTTCGCGCGGTCCACCGCCGCGACGTAGGCGCTGCGGTTCATGTAATAGCGCGCGACATGGATCTCGTGTGCGGCGAGGGAATTGCGCAGGTAGATCATCCGCTCGCGGGCGTCCTCGGCGTAGCGGCTGTGGGGGAACCGGCGCAGCAGCTCGCCGAAGGCCTGGAACGACTTGTGCGCGGCACCCTGGTCCCGCCGGGTGCGGTCCACGTCCATGAGCCGCTGGATGAAGCCTTGGCCGCGGTTGTATTCGGTTATGCCGATGAGATAGAAGGCGTAGTCCACCCCCGGGTTGCGCGGATACATCTTGATGAACCGCTTGGCCTCCGCGATCGCCGAATCGGATTCGCCCTGCTTGTAATAGGCATAGGCGATCTCGAGCTGCGCCTGTTGGGCGTAGCGGCCGAACGGGAACCGCGCCTCCAATTTCCCGAAGTAGTTGATCGCGGTCTCGTAGTTGCCGGAGTTCGATGCGTCCATCGCCGCGGCGTAGAGTTTGGCGACCGGCCAGTTCTTGGTCTTGTCGGCGGTTTTGCCGAACATCGCACAGCCGCTCAGGCTGAGCAGCAAACAGGCGGCGGCAAACATGGCCATGAGGCGCAGCGACTTCGGCGGCATGATGATTCAGGGCTCTCGCACAGACGGGGATTTTGCGGCACAGTATACCGCAACCATCCCCGCCGGGCGGTATTCCGGGGGGCCACGCCGCGCCCGGGGTTCACGCCGGCGCGCGGCGTACCAACAACGCGGTTCCATCGGCTGGGATTTCCTTGTCCATCAGTCCCAACATGCGTAACGGCAGGCGCGTACCGGTTCCAGCGCTGGAACCGGGGGGCCGCCGCCGTGACTGAGGCGGAACAGCTCAGCGCCGAGATCCCCCAGGCCATGTCCGGGCGGCGGCTCGATCAGGCGTTGGCGGAGTTGTTTCCGCGCTACTCCCGCAGCCGGATCCAGCAGTGGATCCGCGCCGGGAGTGTGACGGTGGATGGGCAGCCCGGGCGTCCCCGGGACCGCTTGGCCGGGGGCGAGCAGGTGGTTCTGGAGCCCACGGCGGGCGCGGTGACGGAGATCTGTCTGCCCCAGGCGATCCCCTTGGACATCGTATTCGAGGACGGCGCCCTGCTGGTGATTCACAAACCGGCGGGCTTGGTGGTGCATCCGGCGGTGGGCAACCGGGAGGGAACCCTGCAGAACGCCCTGCTGCATCACGCCCCGGAGCTGGCGGCCCTGCCGCGCGGCGGATTGGTGCATCGCCTCGATAAGGACACCTCCGGGTTGCTGGTGGTGGCCCGCACCCTGCCCGCCCACAAGTCCCTGGTGGACCAGATCCAGGCGCGCACGGTGGAGCGGGAGTACGACGCACTGACCCATGGCGTGATGACGGCGGGGGGGACCGTGGACCTCCCGGTGGGACGCCATCCGGTGGATCGCAAACGCATGGCGGTGGTCCCCACCGGTCGCCGGGCGGTGACCCACTACCGGGTCCGGGAGCGCTTCCGGACCCATACCTGGGCGCGGGTCCGTCTGGAAACCGGGCGTACCCACCAGATCCGGGTGCATATGGCCAAGCTCCGGTTTCCGTTGGTGGGCGATCCGGTCTACGGTGGTCGTCTGCGTATCCCGCCCCGGGCCTCGGAGGCCCTGCAGGAAGCCCTGCGCGGGTTCGGCCGCCAGGCCCTGCATGCCGGCCGCTTGGCGCTGGTACACCCGGAAACCGGCGCGCGGGTCGAGTGGCAGGCGCCGCTGCCGGCGGACATGGCGGCGTTGATCGCGCTGCTCCGCACGGATGCGCAGCGCGAGGCCCCGGAGCCGTAAGGCCCCGGATCGCGCGCATGCAGGAATTCGCCTACATTGTTCCCGATTGGCCCGCACCCCCCAGCGTGGGTGCCGCCGTGACCACGCGCCAGGGCGGGGTCAGTGTGGGTCCCTACCGGAGCCTCAATCTCGGGGATCGGGTGGGAGACGATCCGCGGGCGGTGGCGGAGAACCGGGCGCGGGTGATGGCGGCCTTGGCGTTGCCCGCCATGCCCGATTGGTTGGAACAGTGCCACGGCACCCGGGTGCTGCGGTTGCCGGCGGACGCGCGCGACTGGCGTGCCGACGCGGCCTGGACGGCGGATCCGGGGGTGGTCTGCGCCGTGCTGACCGCCGACTGCCTGCCGGTGTTGCTGTGCGACCGGGCCGGCACCCGAGTGGCGGCGGTTCACGCGGGCTGGCGCGGGCTGGCGGCGGGGGTCGTGGAGGCCGCGGTAGCTGCACTGGCCACGCCGGGGCGCGAACTGCTGGCGTGGTTGGGACCCGCCATCGGGCCGAGCGCCTTCGAGGTGGGCGATGAGGTCCGCCAGGGATTTCTCGCCCCGGACTCGGCCAGTGCCGATGCGTTCCGCCCCAGCCGGCCCGGGCACTGGCATGCGGATCTCAGCGCCCTGGCGCGACGGCGCTTGACACAGTGCGGCGTGGAGGCGGCGTTCGGGGGGGACGACTGCACCTACCGGGAGGCGAACCGGTTCTTTTCGTACCGCCGCGATCGGGTCACCGGCCGCATGGCGGCCCTGATCTGGATTCGCCCCGCGGTGTCCGGCGCCCTGTCGTAAGGCGCGCCCGGCGGGTATCATCCCCGCTCCGGCCCCCGCCGGCCCCTAGAAGCCGAACCCGGTGGCGCCATGTCCATGCTGATCTGGATCCTGTTGTTCTCGTTGCTGGGCGGTGTCTTGAGCGTTACTGCCGCGGCCTCGTTCCTGGCCCTGTCGGACCGCAATCAGGGGTGGTTGTTGCCCCATCTGGTGAGCTTCGCCACCGGCGCATTGCTGGGCGCTGCATTTCTGGCCATCCTGCCCCACGCCCTGGACAGCCCGAGTGCCGGACCGACCCGCGTCCTGGCGGCGACCCTCCTGGGGTTGCTGGCCTTCTTCGTGCTGGAGAAGCTGGTGCTGTGGCGCCATTGTCACGCGGAACAATGCGAGGCGCACGCCCCGCACGACGGACCCGGCCATTCCGCCGCCGGGGTGCTGATCCTGCTCGGCGACGGTATCCACAATTTCCTGGACGGGATCCTGATCGCGGCGGCGTTCATGTCCGATTTCCAGCTCGGGGTGGTGACCGCGCTGGCGGTGACCGCGCACGAGATTCCCCAGGAGCTGGGGGACTTCGCCATCCTGCTCCATAGCGGGTTTGGGCCCCGGAAGGCCCTGATCTTCAATCTGCTCTCCAGCGTGACCACGGTGGCGGGTGCGTTGCTGGCCTACTACAGTCTACAAGATCTGGAGAGTTGGAAGCCCTATGTGCTGGCGGTGGCGGCGTCGAGTTTCATCTACATCGCGGTGGCGGACCTGATCCCCGGGCTGCACCGGCGGGTCGAGGCGCGCGCCACCGCGCAACAGTTGGTGTTGATCGGGGCCGGCATCGGGTTGATCTATCTGGCCCACCGTTCGCTGGGATGAGCGGAACGGCGGGGCACGGGATGACCATGCGTCATTGGTATCTGTTGACCCTGGTGGGAGAGGACCGGCCCGGCATCGTGGCCGGAATCACCGGCGCCTTGTATGCCGGTGGCTGCAACCTGGGCGAGGCCTCCATGATCCGGCTCGGGGGCAATTTCACCATCAGCATGATGGTGCAGCACGACGGCGGCGCCGACGCCCTGCAGGCCCTGGCGCGGCCGGTGGCGGATGGCCTGGGATTGCACAGCCATGTGGACCCGATCCAAGGCGAATTGCACCGCCATGTGGTACCGGACGTGCGCATCCGCGTGCATGGCGCGGACCGTGCCGGTATCGTGGCCCAGGTCACCGGCGTTTTGGCTCGGGCCGGGTTGGATATCACCGACCTGGAATCGGATGTGGCGGGCACACCCTCGCGGCCGGTGTACGTCCTGCACATCGAAGGTGTGGCGCGTGCCGGGATCGACGCCCTGCGGCAGGCCCTGGACCCGGTGGCCGACAGCGGCGTGGAGGTGAGCCTCGATCCCATCGACACCTTGGTGGGATAGAGGCCGCGGATGGTGTCCCTGTCCCCACCTTGCCAGGGGTCTGCGGATCCGGGGAGCCCCGGGCGGTGAGCGGCCGCGAGACCGGTCCCGCGGGGGAGGCGGCGGGCACGGTCCGGCCGGTCATCACCTACCCGGACCCGCGCCTGAAGCAGATCTGCGCCCCGGTGGAGCGTTTCGACGCGGCGCTGCGGGACTTGGTCCACGACCTCGAGCAGATCCTGCG